>NZ_AJZM02000150.1:67149-74867 GCF_000272405.2 Vibrio tasmaniensis 1F-187 | reverse complement strand
TAGTCGCTTAGTCGCTTAGTCGCTCAGTTGCTCAATTGGTTACTTAGCCTTAAACGGTACTAACAGCTGTTTGCCAAACACATTGATCAAGGCTCCTGTTACGATCAGGCCACCACCTAGGTAAGTCCAAACGGATGGTATCTCATTGAAGATCCACACGCCTAACAACGCTGAGAATACGATTTGAACGTATGAGTAAGCCGAAGCTTTACCGGCAGCTTGAGTTTGCATCGCCTTGGTTAAACCGTATTGGCCTATCTGAGTGAAAATCCCGACCAGAACCAACAGAATGGTTAAGAATAAGCTCGGCCATACAAAGTCGTTCCAGATCAGGGCTGTTGAGATTGGAAGAGCAACCAGCGGGAAATAGAAGATGATCACCGAGCTATCTTCAGTTTGGCTAAGCTTTCTCACAATTACATAAGCAATTGAGCTACCAAACGCGCCCAATAACGCCACCATAATGCTGAACATGGGTAACTCGCTGTTTACGCCACTGTTCATGCTTGGTTGTACCATCACCAGCAATCCCGCGAGGCAGAATGCTATGCAGATCATGGTCGACTTTTGCACGCGCTCTTTGAGGAACAACACGCCAAGCAACGCGGTAAACACCGGATGTACGTATTGTAGAATGGTTGCTTCTGCTAATGGCAAGGTGGTGACAGCGTAGTAAACACACATTAACGCCGCAGTACCGACAGCACCACGCACGAACAAGAGTGGTTTGTTATTACCCCAGATCGAAATGCCTTTTCGTTTCACATCGATATAGCTGATGATCAAAGAGACCAATGCCCTTGCTGCAACAATTTCAAATACAGGTATACCGTAGTTGCTGATGTATTTCACACAAGCAGACATCAGTGCGAACCCAAAAGCGGAGAGGATCATGAACCTAACCCCAACAGGGATCATTGAAACAGAGAAAGAAGGCATAAAAATATCAATCGGGTGAGGGAAGGGGAATCATAGCTTAATTTAAGAGAGTCGACCAAAGCCTTTGTCTTGCTCTATTACACCAAACCATTGATATTGCTGTGCGAGTGATTTCAGCAACTCGATCTCTTTTGCTGTCTCTTCCCTCAGCCATTCAATAAGGTCATTGATGATAGGCGTGTGTGTACGCTGGTGCATGAAGTAAGTCCAAGCACTGTGTTGAATCTTTGCATCCTTAGGGCAGTACAAGAAGCCCCGTTGTAGATCCTGCAAAACCAACAGTAAATCCGTCACCGTGACCCCTTCACCCGACAAGCAAGCACTGAGTGCCATATCCAAAGACAAGAAGCTGGTATTTCTAACGGGCTTTTTCGGCGGGGACTCGACATCAGCAAGCCACACTTTCCAGTCGTGATGATCTAAGGTTGGGTGGAGCCTTGGTAAGGTTAATATTGAATCGAGGTCAGTATCTTGGTTCGTTAAACTAGTCGAACAGACCGGCGCCATAAACTCTTCACGTAAGAAGGTGATGTTAGGTGCCTTGTCATAGCGTTTTTTGAAGCGTGTATGGAAGATCAGTAGGTCATATTCGCTGCTGTTGATCGATTCGTCTTCCTCAATCACAGGCACAATGACGATTTCATAATCTTGATAACGCTCGTTTAATTCCCGGACTTTAGAGATCAATACGCGCGTCGCGAAACTCAAAGTCGCTTTGATCACAATACGTTTCTGCTTTGGCTCACCCCAAGAAGCAATAACCGTTTCGACATTGGCATAGCTTTCACGTAAAGCCACGTACAAATCGTGACCATGTTCTGTTAGTTCAATCGCTCGATGCTTACGAATAACCAATGATGCGTTTAACTCATCTTCAAGCTGTTTAATCTGACGGCTGATCGCACTTTGTGTCACATGCAGTTCATCGGCGGCCAACGTAAAGCTCATCAGCCTTGCAGCAGCTTCGAAGGCTTTTAAGCCATTATGGGATGATGGCAAGCTAGGATATGGGGTCATAATTCGTTCGCATGAGTTTATGGAATGTTAGAGTCGCAAATTTATCAATTGAACGCCAGCTTCATCGATCGTATTTTGGGCGAAATTACCTGAGGCGCTCATGAAAAAAATACTCACACTTGCATTCCCTTTGATCATTTCACAGCTGATCTCTATGGCGTTAGTCCTTACTGATGTTTGGATGATGTCGCGTATCAGTGTGTCAGCCCTTGCGGCTGGTGGCTTAGGCGCCTCTATCTACTTTTTCATCTTTATTATTGCGAGTAGCACCGTGGGGTGTGTCGCGAACTTGATTGCGATCGCTTACGGTCAGCGCGTAGCTCGCCCTGAGTTTGGTAATACACAAATCAGATTGGCGGTGAAAGGCGCAACCATGTTGGCATTCGTGCTCAGCGTGACCTTAATGGCCAGCTTCTGGTTTGCTCCGTTGGTATTAGAAGCAGCCAAACAGCCACCAGAAGTGATCACTTTAGCCATGGAATATGTCCATGCTTTGAAGTGGGTGATGTTGCCTTCGCTTATCTTGTTGGTACTGCGTGGATTAACCAGTGCGTTTGGCAATGTGCGTTCTATTCTTGTGATGTCTATTATCACCGTAATTCTGAATGTGCCAGTGAGCTATTTCTTAACTTTCCAATTAGACATGGGTTTAACTGGTTTAGGGTTAGGTACGGCTATCGCGGCCTTTATCGTGATGGTTGGATACACGGTTTGGGTATTCAAGCGTGACGAATTCAAGCAGTTCGCCCCTTGGTTAAACACAGAAGAGTATTCAATCAAATTAATGAGCCCTTTATTGATGATGGGTTTGCCTATTGGGCTCGCTGCATTACTTGAACATGGCTTGATATACGGCGGAACTCTGATGGCGGGGACGATCAGTATTGCTTCTCTAGCACTGCACCAAATCCTACTGCAATGCTTAAGCTTTACTTGGAACTTCAATTTCGGTTTCTCACAAGCTGCGGCGATTTTGGTTGGCCGTGATTTCGGTGCGGGTAACTACGAAGGCATCAAAAGAACCTCGATTCTAAGCTTTATATTGGTGTCGGTGTTGAGCGTAGCCTTATCTGCCGTGTTCATCATCTGGCCAGAAATGATCGCGTCTATCTTCAAGTTAGACGATGGTACGGGCGCAATGACTTCGCTATTGGCCTCTGTTATTTGGGTGGTTGCGTTGTGCTTTATTGTAGACGCTTGGCAGTTATTGGCGATTAACCTGTTGAGAGGGATGAAGATTGTCTCAATGCCAACCGTAATGACAGCCATTGGTTACTGGGTATTTGGTTTGCCAGCGGCTTGGTATTTGATGTCTAAGTTTGAATTGGCAGGGATCTGGGGCGGAATCGGTGTTGGTTTAGGTGTGACAGGGATTCTGCTGCTTATCCAGCTGATGTGTGTCATTCAAAAGAACAGTAAGTCTCCGGATCTCTCGACTCATGCTTATTCGTGATCTGCTTGTGATGCTCGCCTTTACCATGGAACCTTGAACGATAAACTTTGTAATACTGACCAAGAACTATAAATTACCAGTTACCAATTTCTAATTACCAACAATGGGCTATAAGCTAAAAGCTAAAAGCTAAAAGCTAAAAGCCCTGAATTGCGTACTTCGTAATTTAGACCTTGGTCTTACAGAAACCGAGCGTAAAGGTGGCTAGAATGATTTAAGTCGCTCACCGTTTTATCAAGGAAAATACAAATGGAAGTTGGATTGTTTTGGGCTGAGAAAGGAATGCTAGTACTTGGTGCTCTGTTTGTTTTGACGAGCATGATGCAGTACGGAAGACGCAGTAGTGATTGGAAAGGCGTGATTACTATGTTTTATAAGCGTATCCCAATGAATATTGCGGAATACAAATGGTACCGTTTGGGCATCGCTTTACTGGTGTTTGCTGTGGTTATTCGTTTCGCATTACTGATTCTATGGCCTACATATCAGTTTTAGCTCCCTTGTACTCATTATGTAAAACGGATAAAAACGTCAACCTGATAAACGCGTAGTAGGCGATCAACACGAACAGTTGAGCAACATGTATAGTTGAGCAAACATGTATGGCTGTTGCGTGAATCGGCAAGTCGAGCCTTAGTAGGCTACTTATTAAGGCTTTTATTCTATAAATTATCGCAGTCATTTCATGAAATAGTGCAATTACTTTATAAAAAGGCTTATTACTATCTCTGTAGCATATTGTTTTTCATAAAGAATAATCAGAGATAATCGAATATCCGCTTTTCCCATCAATCTGACTAATAATCTACATATAAATTCATTCACCCCGTACCTGATACGATAATGATCTGTTACACTCCTCGAAATTAGCTTTAATTTGTCGGTGGTGCATTTATGTCGTTCCCAGTTCTTATATGTGATGATTCTGCATTAGCAAGGAAGCAGATGGCTCGATCACTGCCTAGTTCTCTAAATGCAGATATAACTTTTGCTGTTCATGGGCTTAATGCACTTGAAGAGTTAGCTCAAAACCAGTTTAAACTGATGTTCCTCGACTTGACCATGCCAGAGCTAGATGGCTATGGCACATTGGAAGAGATGCAACGCTTAGGTGATAACACACCTGTTGTCGTTGTTTCCGGTGACATCCAGCCAAAAGCGCAGCAGAGGGTCATGGACCTTGGTGCTAAAGCGTTTTTACAAAAACCGATCGATAAAGAAGCCTTAAAAGGCATTTTACGTGAACTTGTTGAGCCGCCAACACAGCCTCAGGTTGTTACCCCTACCGCTTTAGATCTTCCAATACTACGCAGACGCGATATCTACATGGAAGTGGCGAACGTAGCAATCGGCCGCGCCGCCGATGCGCTGGCGCGCCATTTTGATGTATTTGTCCATTTACCACTACCGAACGTGAATATTTTGGAAGTGAGTGAATTGCACATGGCACTTCGCGACTTAGCAGACAACGACCAAGTGTCGGGTGTTTGCCAAGGCTTTAGTGGAGAAGGTATTGCAGGTGAAGCGTTAGTCTTGCTGAGTGATTCCAGTGTGAGCGATCTTAAAAAGCTCATGAAGGTGCCAACAGAAAGCGAACAGTTAGAAGAATTAGAGCTGTTGATGGATGTGTCTAATATCCTTGTGGGTTCATTCCTGAATGGGTTAGGTGAGCAGTCAGAAGTTCGTTTCTTCCAGAGCTCTCCGGTGTTGCTGGGTCAACACATCTCAATCGATTCCGTTATTGAAAATACCGGCGGCTCATTCAAGAAAACGATGACTTTCGAAGTCAGCTATAACATAGATGGCACTTCAATCCGTTGTGACCTTCTATTCATGTTTGTTGATGAATCTTTGCCACTTCTAGATAATAAATTGGCCTACCTAATGGAGGAGTTTTAATATGTTGAATCTTCCTGCTGAATTTGAACAGTTCCACTGGATGGTGGACATGGTTCAGAACGTCGATATGGGGCTGGTGGTTATTAATCGCGATTTTGAGGTGCAAGTTTGGAATGGCTTCATGACTCACCATAGCGGTAAGCAATCACATGATGCTATCGGTAAGTCGATCTTTGAGTTATTCCCTGAAATCCCAGAAGAGTGGTTTAGGCTGAAAACCAAGCCAGTCTATGATTTAGGTTGTCGCAGCTTTATTACATGGCCACAAAGACCTTACTTGTTCAAGTGCCGCAATGTTCGCCCTGTCACTCAACAAGCTGATTTCATGTACCAGAACGTGACGCTAAACCCGATGCGTTCGCCTACTGGACAAATCACGTCATTGTTCTTGTCGATTCAAGATGCGACGGCAGAAGCGTTAAGCGCTCAAAAGAATTAGCACCTGTCTTAATTCGATACTCATAGCTTGTAAAGAACAATTCAAAACATCGAATAAAAATGGCTAAGGTTAATTACCTTAGCCATTTTTTTTGTTTTTTATCTTCCAACCTAATCTTCCCCCTAGCTTTTCACGTTAACCAATTCTCTTTTTCCATGCGCTTTACTGAATGTTTTAGGTTAAATCAACGAAAGGGCAGCCACGAAATGTGCTTTCGGCGCGGCAATGCTACGGGTGAATAGAAAGTGGATTTATAAAGTTTGAGTTTGAAAGCTTCATTTAATGGAGTGCGAGGGCTGAATTATCAAACCCAAGTGAGTATTGGCCTCTAGATTGAGTCGTTTTCACTCTACTTTTCCAAGTGACCGCAAAACAGAAACGTCACGAGACTGCCCAATTTGGTCAAAAACCGATAAAAATTAGAAAAAAATCGAATTTATTTATGAAAAAAGGCATTTTTTTGTTGGAGAAAAGTGTGGTTTTTATGTGATTTCGAGGCACTTTCCTCACATATTTGCTTTGTGAGGGGGATATTACGTAAAAAAGGGAGGAAAACGATTGCGCAATAAACCAACAGTGTTTGCGTGAATGGTTCGCTAAGTTATTAATTAGTAAGAATTTAGTGGGAAAGTGTCACTAGAGGAGTTTTAGCAGGTATGGAATCTTTGAGAGGATAGCATAAAAAAAAGTGAAATATCAGACTTGCTGTTACTAAATCACGACCTATAATGCTGAAAACCGGAGCGTCTGCCAACGCTCCGGTTTTTTTGTGTCCGAAGAAAAGTAAACTCGTCTGCCAACGGTTTTACTACGCATTTCGCGAGAGACACATAATTTTATGAATCAAGGAAAACACCATGCGTATCGAACAAGAACTTAAGTTAGGTTTCAAAGATGTACTCTTCCGTCCGAAGCGTTCTACCCTTAAAAGCCGTTCTCAAGTTGAATTAACCCGCGATTTTACATTCAAGCATAGCGGTCGTCAATGGTCTGGTACTCCAGTAATTGCAGCTAACATGGATTCGGTAGCAAGCTTTGAAATGGCAGCTGCTCTAGCAGAGCACGGTGTTATGACTGCAGTACACAAGCACTACACAGTAGAGCAGTGGGCTGAGTTTGCTAAAACAGCAGACAAGAAAACTCTGAACAACGTTTTTGTATCAACAGGTACATCTGAAGCTGAGTTCGAGAAAGTTAAGAAGATCATGGCGCTTAGCGAAGAGTTTGTATTCATCTGTATCGATATCGCTAACGGCTACTCAGAACACCTAGTTGAGTTCGTACAAAAAGTACGTGCTGAATTCCCGACTAAAGTTATCTCTGCGGGTAACGTTGTAACGGGTGACATGGTTGAAGAGCTAATTCTAGCGGGCGCAGACATCGTTAAGGTTGGTATCGGCCCTGGTTCTGTTTGTACTACACGTGTTAAAACAGGCGTAGGTTACCCTCAACTTTCTGCAATCATCGAGTGTGGCGACGCGGCACACGGCCTTGGCGGCATGATCATCGGTGACGGTGGCTGTTCATGTGCGGGTGACGTATCTAAAGCGTTCGGCGGCGGTGCTGATTTCGTAATGCTAGGCGGCATGCTAGCTGGTCACTCTGAGTCAGGCGGTGAAGTTGTAGAGCAAGACGGTAAGCAATACATGAAGTTCTATGGAATGTCTTCACAGTCAGCTATGGACAAGCACTCAGGTGGTGTTGCTAAGTACCGTGCTGCGGAAGGTAAAACTGTTTTACTTCCATACCGTGGTTCAGTTCACAACACAATTTCTGACATCCTTGGTGGTGTACGTTCAACTTGTACATACGTAGGCGCAGCGAAGCTTAAAGAGCTAACTAAGCGTACGACTTTCATTCGTGTACAAGAGCAAGAGAACAACGTATTCGGTAAAGAGTAATCTGAACGAGTTCGAATAGTTTGAAAATCAAGAGCCGCTTTTGCGGCTCTTTTTTTGTGTGGTTGTTAGA
>NZ_AJZM02000150.1:0-67139 GCF_000272405.2 Vibrio tasmaniensis 1F-187 | reverse complement strand
GTTTAGCCCTCATTTCTTGCAAAGAGATGGGTCAATAGCATATTTCTTTGCAAAGAAAGGTAGGTAACCTACAGGTGTACCAGAGCATACTTTGAGGCCAGAATTTTCGAAGCGTGACTCGTATATTGATGGTGTGATTAGTGTTACTAACACAGATAATATGAATGAAATCATTATACTGTAGCTAACAGTATTCCCAGAAACGTCATCAAGACGTGTTTCTTTTACTACAAAGTAAACGGCAGCCACGAACAATGAAGTCAAAGCACCAGCTATCGGAATCATTGCTAAGTTAAACCGATAATATACCTCTACATCAGATACTTCATTTGAAAGAGAGAGGAGTTCGTTAATCCCAATGTATAAGCTAACAAGGGCTAGGAACACCACTAAAACAGCCCCAATAAATAGTTTGTAAACTCTTTTAATTTTTTCTAATGCTGATTTAAGGTTCATAATGGTTTCAAAACTAATTCATTTGGTGGTTTTTTGAACATGTTATTTTAACCTTTACTATTGGCCTTTACATAATTCTGGAGAGATTACATAAGTTCGATTTGAATACCTCAATGTATTTGTATTTTTACTTGTGCATTCAATATAGCCTTCTAAATTTTTCTGGATTTGATTATCAGTCATGTAAGTAAAGATCGGAGCCATGATTATCAAAACAAATAGGATAGATTCTCGTTTAGAATGGGGAGTGGTAAGTTGAAAATGAGAGCTAGTGAACCACTTAACGAAGCCAGAGCAACGAAAAAAACACCATATGTGGAGCCAATGTTCATAATTCCATCAACTTTAACCACATCACCAACTTTTTGAACCATGAGTATGTTTTGGTAGCTAAAATAACCGGATAAAATGATCGTAAAAACTATAATTAACAACTTCACGTACTTGGTCATAATGCAGCATTCCTTAAAGCGTCTGACATTGAATAGCTGTAACCGTTAATGTCCTGGATGTAGTCCTCGGCATCTTCTTTTGCTTTATTTTGTGTATAGCCTGTTATAGCGTCTTTCTATTCCTCGAAAGCAACATTAACAGCTTGACCAACAAAATATGATACGGCTACAAATAATAAACCAGCCCCTATAATTGACACTGTAGCTATACCAGACAATAAAACAGCGGTTACAGTCGCGAAGCTGCTAATGCAACGATACCCTTTACAATATCTTGTGCAGAGCTGCCTATAAACTGCTCCAGGGTAGCATCATCTCTTAAAATGTAGTCGACAGCATTGCTTCCTAGTGAAAATGCGACTTCTAATCCAGTATTTACCCGAACAAAGCTTTTAAACGCCTGAAGATCCCTGATACCTAATCCCATTTTTATCACTTGAGGGTTATTCATTTTCCATTTGTAACCACTCATAATTGTTTGTTGATGGAAGCGGAAGTTTTTAATGATAAACCAATCGACGTTATGTAAGGCATCAGGAGAAGAAAGAGCGCGTGGAACAGCAGCAATTAGCGCTGGACTAAACAAAGACTCCTTTTAGGGGGCTCACACAAAGCCACCTTCTTTAGAAGGTGGTAATTTACTTGCTTGTTAGGCAGCTCAATACGTATCGTTATTTTCTGCAAAGTGATGGTTCAACGGCAAATTTCTTACCAAAAAAAGGAAGGTAAGAAGTTGGAACACCAGAGCATGCTTTGAGGCCTGCCTCTTCATACTTTGACTCGTAAATCGAAGGGGTTATGAGTGTTAAAATTAACGCAATTCCGACGAATACTAATGAAGATAATGGTAGCACTCCACCATATCTGTCTTCCCAACGTTCCCCTGTAATAATATAGAAAATGCTTATAATGGTCATTACAAGTGTAAAAATTCCCATAGGAAAAAGGGATAAGTTGAATCGTGAGTATGTTTCGACCTCACCTATAGGTTGCCCAAACTCTAAAATATTTAAGCATCCCGTATAGAGTGCGTACACAGTGATAGTCGCAAAAATTATGACTCCTGCTACGAGGGTGCAAACTCTTTTAAGTTTATTTACAAAGGATTTCATATCAGCTTGTATTCGTTCTTTGTTCGTGTCGAGGCTCTCGCGACCAACATTGAAGCTAAATCAATAACGCTGTCTTAAACTTCTTACTTTTTTGCTCGTCAAATGTTAAGGCAGCAAAGTTTAGCCCTCATTTCTTGCAAAGTGATGGTTCAACGGCAAATTTCTTACCAAAGAATGGCATGTATCCTACTGGAGTTCCGGTACATTCTTGTAGCCCTGCCTCTTTATATCTCGACTCATAAATATAAGGTGTGGCAAGTGTTAATAGAATAGCTAAAGCAGCAAACCCTAAACTAGAAAGCGGCAATCTTGCACTGTACCTATCTTCCCACCGCTCTTCTGTTATCACATAGCATATACCCAAGATGAGCACTATTAGCATCATTACGCCCATAGGAATAACTGCGAGGTCAAATCGAGAATATACCTCAACATCACCAATAGGTTGCCTTAATTCAATGATATTGTTCCATCCCATATAAAATGAAGCGGCTGTCATAATAGCAAAAAGCAGTGTACCTGCAGCTATCTTGTAAACTCTTTTGATTTTTTCTAATGCAGGTTTTAGCTTCATAATGGTTTCAAAATTAATTCATTTAGTGATGTTTTTATAAAGTGTCGGATTTCTGCCTCGACTACTTCTTTTCCTGTTTCCAGAGCCCCTTCTACAAGCATTTCGGCAAGATCTAAGAAGCTATCATAGGCGTCTTTTTGTAGCTCTTTCCCTTTCTCAACAGCTTCTTGTTGTGCTTTTTCTAGTAATTCTATCACTTTAGCAGTAATGCCATAGTGGTTATCCAATTCATTTAATACCATTGACGTTAATAATCCTGCAGCTACTACTACTACTAAATGTGCTGCAACGAAAGATGTTAGAGCCATTGCTGTAGCACCAAATGCAGCAGAGACAATCGAAGATATTCCTATTTTAACTAAATCTGTCGCCAGAGAACCGATGAGGTCAGTCAAAAACACTTCATCATTAAGTGCGTAGTCTAATATTCGATATCCAGCAGCGACATAAATAGTTAGAACGGTTCCAGATTTTATAGAGTGGGATAAGCCATACTTGCCAATACCTAGCTGTACAATCTTTGGATTATCGAGTCTGTAGTATGATGCTGTTAAAATACGTCTTAAGCCTGAATGACCAGTTAGTTTGATCATTTCATTGCCAATTTTGTTGAATTCAGTAGCCATTTTCATACCAAAAGTGGCTTTTAATCCAAGTTTTGTTGCCCTTAAACCATGGAGGTTAAATTGAGCAATAACCATTGAAGTTGATACAACATCCTTACCATTGACCCCATAATTAATCATAACTTGACTGCCAGTTGAGGTTGTCATGGACTTCCAAGTATCTTTAGTATCCATCCAGCCCCAACTTTGTAGGACTCTAAACGCCTCTTCTAAAGTTAAAAGCATAACTTCAGTGTGACTATTTTGTAATTGCGTCCTTAGCGCGTCATCAGGTAGTACCTTCGTATTGATGTATTCCCCCTCAATAAAATTATAAGGAGGCCAATACATATTTTCAGGGGCAATGTTTGCAGTTTGAGTCGGCGCATTTTGTTGTGCTGTTGCTTGCATGTACCCAGATTTTTTTAAGGGTGGTAAAAAGCCTTGCCCCATCCCTGGTGTAATACGAGATGCTTTGACTTCATTTTGGTAAGCCATAGAGGTTTTTGGGAAAAATGTGTCCTCATCGGCATTAGAATTGATCGTTGATTTGTTAGTTAGTTCAGCCTCACGAGCCATTGACCTTTCTGGAAAAATACTCTTATTGTCACTCATTGTTTTAACACCCAATTTAATTTGTTATGAATTCTACTGATGCAAGAAAAAAAATTATCCTAAATGAATAGTGATTTTAACTAAATTACTATGAGTGCGGAGAATCTCACATACCTTTCATTGGTCTAGTTGGTATGTGTCAGGTATAAAATAATAAATCGTAGATAAAGGGGCTGGGGTTAGTGAAAACGGGTCTTCCAACTAAGATGCTTATGCTTTAATAGCCCTACATTCATAGCTGTTCTTTAATTTAGTCAAGACCAAGATGCATGAATTTGAATTTTTCAATAACGAAGAGCCACATTGAGCGGCTCTCGCTATTTTAGACTTAGTCGTCGCTTCGAACAGTGTTAAGCCTTAAGTCTCTTCTACTTCGCATAATTCGACGGAAACAGTGCTCGTTTCGCTTCTTCATCACGTTCGGTTTTAAATTCAATGCCTTTACCAATCTCGCGGGCACGTAGTGCAGCAGGGCGAGTGTTGATCGTGTTAAACCAACGCTTCAAGTTCGGGTAAGGTTCTAAGCCTTCTTCACCAAGCACGAAAGGTGCTTTATCAATCCAACCCCATGCAGCGACATCGGCAATGGTGTACTCATTTCCGACGATAAACTCACGACCTTCCATATGCTTTTCTAACACTTCGTAATGACGTTGTGCTTCACGTAGGTAACGGTTCACAGCGTAGTCGAGGCCTGCTGGTGCAGCATGGCGGAAGTGTACCGATTGACCTGAATAAGGGCCAAGGCCGCTCGCGATAAACATCATCCAAGAGAGCAGTTCGGCTCTGTCTTCTGGCTGACCACCAAGCTTGCCTGTCTTCTCTGATAGGTACAAAAGTATAGCGTTAGAATCGAACACGCGTTGCCCATCGTCTTCAATGGCTGGTGTTTTTCCGTTCGGGTTTATTAAGCGATATTCCGGAGTGTGTTGCTCGCCCTTTAAGGTATCAACAGGAACGAGTTCAAAATCTAGGCCTGTCTCTTCTAGAAACAGAGCGATCTTCATTGGGTTGGGTGTTTGGTGAAAATAGAACTTAAGCATGGGGTAACTCCTTGTATTGGTGATTCATTAAAGCACCACTTGAACGACCGTTCAATAATTGATTTTAATTTATTTGAAAATCGGCTGATGCGTGTTTTAAGTCTATGTGCTTAAAACTTCTTTATTAGAGCGAGAATGGAATCGAGCGATTCAGTATGTTGAATTTCAAGTTGTTGAAAAAATTAGCTTAAAGTTGCTTTTTGGGCGTGTTTTTTTTGCGGAGTTCGGGTTTGTGATGGGTGGTTTTCGGTGGAATAGGGCGTATGAAATCCGCAGTCAGATATTCCAACAAAAACGTTGAGCACTGGTTCAAACCAGAATTATCTGGATACACAGGCTTATTGGTAAGTTCAAAATCGTGATCTGTTGCCACATCTTATGCAACAAATGAATATTAACCTTGGAGAGTAAGGTTTGGTTCACGGTTTTTTAATCTTGGGGGCTTACATTGGGGAGCAAATCTGATGTGAACACTTAACGACACAGGATCTTTCCATGAAAAAGAACATTATCGCCCTCGCTCTTGGTGGCATGCTTGCTTTTGGCGCAACACCTTATTCTTTTGCCGCTAACGATGGCGCAGTACAAGCTTCAGCAGATTACGCGCAGTTGGTGACTAAGCGACAAGTTGTCGACCAATTACTTCTTGATGCGTTGCAGGCGTTTAAGTCTCCGGCAAGAATTTCTCACGCGGGCTTCACGGCTAAAATGCCAAGCAACATGGAAATTGTGACTAACCGATTGTTAGAAGCGTACCAGCTAGAACCTTACCGTACTGACTTGTTGATCTCGGCAGCGAACGCTCAGATCTACAACAAGAATGCAGAGCGCGCTATTGAGCTGTTTGAACAAGCACTGACAGTTGCGCCAGACGATGTCGACTTGCACGCATATCTTGCGGTTTGGCAGCGATTTGAAGGCAATGAAAGTGAATCGAATAAGCACATGGACAAGCTGGAAAGCCTGAACAAAGGTAAAGCAGAAGACATCAAACGTATTTTTGCAACGGTCGACCGCGTGTTAGAAACACCTCTTAAAGAGTCTGCGGATAAGGGACTGTTGAGCGACCACGGTGCCATCGTCACTTTGGGCTACGCGCTTAATCCAGATGGTTCTATGCATGAAATCTTGATTGAACGTCTTGAAACAACATTAGCAATGTCGAAAGCTAACCCTGACGCGATGATCGTCTTAACCGGCGGCGTGCCTAAGAACCATAAGACAGAAGGTAAGTTAATGGCGGATTGGCTTATCTCAAAAGGGGTAAGCAAAGACCGCATCATTGAAGAGAACTACGCGACTAGCACGGTAGGCAACGCCTTGTTTAGTAGCTATGCGCTTGCTCGTCATGATATTAAACATGCGACCATTATTAGCTCGGCAAGTCATGTTCGTCGTGGTCAAACTCTGTTTGAAATTGCGAGCTGGCAAACGGGCCCTCAGGGTATTACCTTCGATACGGTTTCTTACCCAGATAAGCCGCTAGAAGATCTTAAGAAAGCGAGCAGTGGTGAGCTTCTAGGCATCTACCGTGACGCACTGAGAACGTATGGTATGTGGAGCTACCGCTCTTACCCATTAGAGTCTCGCTAAGCCCAAGCATTATTTGCGTTTGGGAAAAGTGCGGTTCGCGTTAAACCAAAGCGTCACTTGTTAGTACAATCGAGCACAGCTAGATGGTATGCTGTGCTCCTATTTAATTTAGTGTTTCAAAGGCAAAAAAATGAACCCGATTTTAGCAATGTTGAAAGAGAACAATATTAGCGACGAGCAGATCAGCGAGCTATTCAAAACGCTGACAGAGAACCCTCTTGCAGCAATGGCGACAATCAGCCAACTTGGTTTACCACAAGATAAGCTTCAAATGCTGATGGGTCAGGTAATGCAAAACCCTGCGCTAATCAAAGAAGCAGTTGAAGAGCTTGGCCTAGATTTTTCTAAGGTTGAAGCCGCTAAAGAGCAACTTCAAAAATAAGTGAGTTTGACTGAGCTGATATCGTCTTAGCTTAATCAAAATTCAATGAGAAGGTCGTTTAAGTTCAGCAATAGGCTGTCTTAACGGCCTTTTTTGATCTTGGTGGCGATTATTAACTTCGATCAAGTTGCTTTCAAACATTCTCTCCGAGCCTATACATACCGCCTATTTCAACATAATTGACAGCAACCTTGCTAAATACGCGCGACTACTGACAATTTACTTACTAGACTTAATTAACCTATGTGCGATCTGATATGTGCACCTTGATGAACAAAGCTTTTGGATGAAGAAAGCCTTAAATAATGGGGCTAACCGATTTGGCCATAAGCGCGTTTATCTATGAGTCACATTAAGGAAAAGAATAAGAGGGCAACAAACTAAGCCCTCTATTAAGCAGTGATTTATAGGACATGAGTTATGAAGTATTTAAAGGAAACCGCTTTAGCGAGCCTTGTGCTGGCTGGGCTTGTCGGTTGTGGTGGTGATTCAGGTTCATCAAGCAGCACGACACCGATTACCTTGAGTGTGAGTGATGCGCCCATTGATGATGTTAAAGACGTCACTGTGACATTCAGTAAGGTGGCTTTACTTCCGGGACAGGGAGGTACGCCATTGGTTTATGACGTGTATAAAACGGACGAAAACGGTAACTACGTGGACAAAAACGGTGACCCATTGCCAGATGGTGAGGAGCCTATTCCATTAAGTGTTAATTTATTGGATTACCAAGGCAGCGAGGCGCTTCCTTTGATCAAAAATGAGGTCATCCCGGTCGGCAGTTATAAGTTGTGTGCGTTTGCCCATGATGGTGACCACCCAACAACACCTTCTTACGTTATAGAAAACGATGATACGAACCGTCAGTTAACTGTGAAAGGTGAAGGTGCATGCCCGCAAGGTGTGGGTAAAGAAGATAACGCTGGTGTGCTGTATTTTAACAACTCATTTAATGTGAACCAACAAAGTAACGATTTTGTTGTTGAGTTCGATCTGCGACGCGGCTTAAAGAACAGTTCAAGTCTCCCTGATTACACCATTCAAAGAACGTCTGTGAGCCTTATCAATACGGTTGAGACAGGAAACATTGAAGGTACTGTAGCGACAACAACTTTTGGAGCTTGTAACCCTACAAATGACAATACCTTCGTTCAATCGGTTTATTTGTATGAAGGTGACATCGTTAAAGCTGACATGGCACCAATTGGTGGTCCAGCGGAGAAAAAACCGATCACTTCAGCGTCAGTGACATTGAATAAAGCGAAGACCAACTATGAGTTTTCTCTGGGCTTCATTGATTCAGGTACTTACTCTTTAGGCTATACCTGTACTGCACAGCATGACAGTGATGAAGACAATGCCGATCCGGTTGCTGATGGTTTTGAAATCTATGCTGTTGAAAATAGTGTTCAGGTAGTGATTGGTCAGAACAGCCAAGTATCGTTTTAAACCTTTAACGTGATTTACCACTCTAATAAATACGGCCTCTCAATTAGAGTAGAGGCCGTTTTTGATCATGTCACCTAGCTAGCATGAATTTGATGCGCATTAAGTGTGACTCTAGGGAAGTGATAATGTAACTTTGTATCTCTTACTTTAACCTAGCGAAATGTACTCCGGCGTTGCTCATGAAATCTAGCTTAAGCATTCGATCTTACACCAAGCAGTTTAATACTCATGCTCATGATGACCATCATCAATTGGTATTGCCGATCCAAGGCAGTATTAATATTGAAATGGTGGGGTATGTCGGCAAAGTGGCCGTGGGAGAATGTGTGGTGATTCCGGTAACCACAGCGCATGCGTTTAAGGCGGATGAAGCAGCGCGGTTTATTGTCGCGGATATGGCGGAGTTGCCGCAGCACTTGTTAGAGCATGAGCTCTCGGTTTTTACGATCACACCACCTTTGATGAGCTTCTTACTGTTTGTTGAGAAGCAGCTGGAATATCAGGTCGATAGTGGCATTGAGTCATCAGTTTTGGATGTGTTTTCATTGCTGTTAGAGCAACAACAAGTCAGCAAGAGTATCGACCCAAGAATCCGTGCGGTACAAAGGCTGATTGCGGATAACTACACCCAGCCGTTATCCATTTCACAACTTGCTGAAACGGCCTGTTTGAGCCCTACTCAATTCAAAAAACGCTTCAAAGAATGTCTGGGCATCAGTGCGCTTAAATACATCACTCGATATCGTATGGAGAAAGCCCAAGCCTTGTTAACTCACACCGATTTACCGGTTCAATTGATTGCTGAAAATGTGGGATATAGTGATGTTTCTGCTTTCAGTCGTCGCTTCTCTCAGCACTTTGGTATGTCCCCAAGGGCGTTTCTAGGCTCAATGAAAGAGAGTCTTTAGAAACAACAATAGCGTCCTTTTGGCAAACTAACTCTTATCAATTTTCACTATTATCTATTTCAGAACTGAAAATTGGGTAATAGAAATGAGTCTTGCCATCAATCGCGTTAACGAATTCCAAACGGGCACTTTAGCCATCTTGTTTGCTTCTATTTTATGGGGCACGACAGGCACCGCCGCAAGTTTTGCTCCTGATCTAAGCCCATTAGCGATTGGTGCTTTTTCTATGGGCGTCGGTGGCCTAATGCAAGCGGGCTTGGCATATCGAAAAATCCTATTCGCTTTCGACAAGCTTTTGCAGAATAAGAAGCTGTTGGCAGTGAGCGCTTTGGCTTTGGCGGTCTACCCGTTAGCTTTCTATTCTTCAATGAAATTATCAGGTGTGGCGATTGGTACCGTGGTTTCGATTGCGACCGCACCTTTCTTTTCGGCACTGTTAGAGTGTCTGATTAGCAAAAAGAATAATATCAACAAACGTTGGCTCACTAGCTTTGCGATTGGTGTGGTAGGTATTGGATTGTTGGTGTTTTCAGAATCTTCATCGGCGAACGAATCCGGTGATGATCTCAAGCTGTTAGGTATTGGCTTAGGTCTGGTCGCTGGGTTGTGTTACGCCATTTATTCTTGGGCGACAAAAGCACTGATCGATAAAGGGATTAAGTCACAAGCAGCGATGGGCAGTATTTTTGGCCTTGGTGCGATGCTGTTGCTGCCAACGCTCTGGTTTACGGGTGAGAACCTGTTTTCCTCGCAGATTAACGTATTAGTCATCAGCTATCTTACGTTAATCCCACAATGCTTAGGCTATATCGCGTTCAGTTTTGGTTTACGCCACGTCACCGCGAGCAGTGCCAATCTGCTGACCTTGTTTGAACCAGTAGTCGCAGCGGTGCTTGCCGTTTGTGTTGTCGGTGAGCTGATTCCTTTTACAGGCTGGTTAGGTATGTCTCTGATTGTGTTGTGCTTGTTTATACAGTCGAAGCCATCTAAAGGAACGTTATAAGTATTTGTTTTGTTGGGCCTAATTGAAATTTGTTCATGCGGAATTAGTATAATTGAATAAAATGAGTATCTCAGTTTTAAGAGTGCTGTTATTATCGCTATCAATAGTCGGGGGGCATATACCTTATTTGGTGTTTGCTGAGATCGTTAGTCGAGACCCGTTGAACCTGATTCAGTTAACACTGGCGTAGGGAACTATGAGCACTCGATCTACGTCTGCACCCATGAAAGCTTTCATGAGCCTAATGCGACTTCTCCTTCGATCAGTGTTCGTTCTCCTACGTCTTGTAAGATAGTAGGAGCGACAATGACACACAGTTCTATTTCAAAAGCTTTAACGCCAAAAGCCTCAACTCCAAAATCCTCAACACAGCAGCACTCTGCTGAAGACACGACTCGCACGAATACTCCGATTGTTTTAACCATCGCGGGTTCTGACAGTGGCGGCGGTGCAGGTATCCAAGCTGATATTAAAGCCATGTCTGCTACCGGTAGTTTTGCTTGTTCTGTGATTACCGCTATCACTTCCCAGAACACTCAAGGCGTTTCCGCCATTTTTCCTATTCCACTCGACCATGTCGCTAGCCAGTTAGATGCGGTTTTTACTGATCTCAATATCGTGGCAGTGAAAGTCGGCATGTTGGCTGATTCTCAAATCATCAAAGTCGTTGCTGACAAAATTAAGCAGTACCAACCTAAGCATCTTGTAATTGACCCTGTAATGGTCGCGACAAGTGGCGATCTTCTTCTAGAAAACTCAGCTATCACGACGCTAAAGCAAGAGTTGATTCCGCTGGCAGACATTATCACCCCTAACTTACCAGAAGGCGCGGCATTAACAGGCAAGCCAGTACCTGAAAGCGAAGCTGAAATGCAGGGCATGATTGAGGACCTGCGTGCTTTGGGCGCGAAAGCGGTACTCCTAAAAGGCGGCCATTTAGAGAAAGATGAAAACAGTAACGACTTACTGATTCTACCAACCACCTCTGCCTTGATTAGTGCTAAGCGTTTCCCGACTAAAAACACCCACGGCACGGGCTGTACGCTTTCATCTGCCATTGCTTCTTTCTTGGCTCAGGGCAACACGCTGGCAGAAGCTGTTGACCTAGGCAAACAATACATTTCTCGCGCGATTGCTCATGCTGATGAGTTGCAAGTTGGTCAAGGTCATGGCCCGGTAAATCACTTCTTCGCTGGACACGGTAATGTCCGTTAATACGATTGGCGTTCAACTCAGCAATGCCTCTTTACGTTATAACGACAGTGAGCACGCGACCTTGTCTGGGTTGTCGCTTAGCTTAAACGCAGGTAAGTGGACGGTATTGCTAGGTCGAAGTGGCTGCGGAAAAACCACGGTGTTGCGTTATCTGGCAGGCTTACTGGACGATAAGGTGGAGTGGCAGGGCACATTGGCAACGTCTGATGAATTGCCTTTAACGGATCGCATCGCATACATGGCACAGCAAGACTTGTTACTGCCATGGTTGTCGGTTATCGACAATGTTTGCCTAAGTCATCGTTTTCAAAATCCAGCTTCTGATAAAGCACTGCAAACCAATCAAGCACTAGAGTTGCTCGCTGCGGTTGGTTTGGCTGATCACGCGTCTACTATGCCAAATCAATTGTCTGGCGGTATGCGTCAGCGTGTTGCTTTGGCTCGCACTTTAATGCAAGACAAACCAGTGGTACTGATGGATGAGCCTTTCTCTGCGCTGGATGCGGTAACAAGACATAAGTTACAGAGCTTAGCTTGTGAACTGTTAAGAGATAAAACCGTTGTGTTGATTACTCATGATCCACAAGAAGCGGTGCGTTTGGCGGATAACTTGTATGTGTTGCAAGGCACTCCGGCGAGTGCACAGTCACTGTCTGTGCCTAATACAGCGACACCAAGAGTGTTAGACGGTGAATGTGCTGAGTTACAACAAGCGATCTTAGATCAGTTGGAGCGTGATTATGAATGATCTAACGCGAAGCGAAGCTGTGGCGCGTTCAGCTAACGTACAGACTACCACTACACGCCCTCGTCAGATGAATCCCGTTATGCGTTTGCTTATCAGCAGTGCTGTGATTCTCGGTTTATGGCAAATGGTGGTGGTTATCTTTGAGATGCCTAGCTTCATTCTGCCAGCGCCTGCAGAAGTCTTTTTAAAACTTATTGAACGTTACGATGTGCTACTCAAACACACTTGGGTGACTGCGCAGGAGATCTTACTTGGTCTATTGCTCGGTTTATCCATGGGGCTGTTTTTCGCCCTACAGATGTTGATGTTCGAACCGCTGAAACGCTGGTTGTTGCCTATCTTAATTGCTAGCCAAGCCATCCCTGTGTTTGCGATTGCGCCAGTATTGATGCTGTGGCTGGGTTATGGCATCGCATCAAAAGTCGTGATGGCGGCGATCATTATCTTCTTCCCCGTGACCACTTGTTGTTACGACGGTCTGCGAAATACACCGACTGGTTATCTTGATCTTGCTAAGACCATGGGTGCATCGAAGTGGCAATTGCTCCGTTATATCCAATTGCCGGCGGCACTACCAACACTGGCGTCTGGTATTCGTGTCGCTGTGGTGATTGCCCCAATTGGTGCGGTTGTCGGCGAGTGGGTGGGTTCGAGTGAAGGGCTGGGTTACCTAATGCTGCAAGCGAACGCACGCATGATCATTGATGAGATGTTTGCAGCCTTGTTCATCTTGGCGGTGCTGTCTATCTCGCTCTACTTCATCACAGACAAATTACTCAAAAAAGCTATCCCTTGGGAGAACCAGTGATGGTTCGCTCAATAACACTTGTTTAATAAAGCTTCGCTCACGCTATTTATCTAAACAAAACTTCGTTAAAAATTAGCTCGATACACACAATAATAATATTCAAAAGGAAAGGTTAACTATGAAAAATACCAAATTGGTAGGTGCAGTGGCACTACTTGCTTCACTAGTTTCAGGTCACGCATTAGCGGATTCTGAACAAAAGAAACTGACACTGATGTTGGATTGGTTTGTGAACCCGAACCACGGCCCAATTGTGATTGCTCAAGAGCGTGGTTACTTTGCTGATCAAGGCCTAGAGGTTGAAATCCAAGAGCCAGCAGACCCAAGCACGCCAGCAAAATTGGTCGCAGCAGGTAAGGTCGATTTAGCGGTAACTTACCAACCAAGTTTAACCATGGATGTAGCGGCAGGTTTGCCTCTCGTTCGTGCATCTACTCTTATCGCAACGCCACTGAATACGTTGATGGTTTTAGATAATGGCAAGAACGATTCACTAGCGGATCTGAAAGGCAAAAAGATCGGTATTGCGATTGCGGGTAACGAAGAAGCGACCATCGGCACCATGCTAGCTCAAGAAAATGTTGCGTTTACAGACGTGCAAACCATCAATGTCGGTTGGGCACTGTCGTCTTCATTGGCATCAGGCAAGGTAGACGCAATTTGGGGTGGCTTACGTAACTTCGAAACTAACCAGTTAGCCCTTGAAGGCTTTAAAGCGAAAGCATTCTTCCCAGAAGAGCACGGTGTACCCGCTTACGACGAGCTTATCTTTGTTGCGAACGCAAAGCAGCACGACGATGAAGCGATCAAAGCATTCAACAAAGCATTGGAACAAGCAACGACTTACATTGTGAACCACCCACAAGAGTCATGGGGTGAGTTTGTGGCGTATTCACCAGATACGTTGAATAACGAACTTAACCAACGCGCATGGAACGACACGCTGACTCGTTTCGCACTTCGCCCTTCTGCAGTGGATATGAAGCGTTACGACGATTACGCACAGTTTATGTTCGACAAAGGCATCATCAAATCACTACCCAAAGCCGCTGATTACGTACCGACTTTTGACTAAGGAATCTCATGAAATACCAAGACTTAATCCAAGCCTGTCAGCAAGATTGGCAAGACTACACCGAGCATGATTTTGTTAAAACGCTGGCGAACGGCACCCTCGCTCAGCCGTGTTTTTTGCATTACCTGAAGCAAGATTTTCTGTTTTTGAAGCAGTATGCTCGCGCTTATGCATTGGCAATTTACAAGGCTAAAACCTTGGCTGATATGCGTCGTGCACTGCCAAGTGTTCATGCGCTGCTAGATTCTGAAATCTCTCACCATGTGACTTACTGTGGTCAGTGGGGTTTAACTGAGTCGGATTTAGAAAACGAACCGGAAGATTTCGGCACAGTTGCCTACACGCGCTACGTTCTAGATGCGGGTATGACGGGTGATCTTGTCGACTTATATGCGGCATTGGCTCCGTGTTCAATTGGTTACGCTGTTATCGGTAAAGTGTTGTTAGAGAGCAGTGATACCGTATTAGAAGGCAACCCATATGCGAGCTGGTTGCAACTGTATGGCGGTGAAGAATTCCAGTCTGGTGTGGCAACGGGTGCGGAATACTTCAATCAACTGCTTGCTGAAATTGATATCAACAGCGAGCGCGGTCAGAACATCGTTCATATCTTCAAAACCGCAACGCGTATGGAAGTGGCTTTTTGGCAGCAAGGGCTGAACGCTCTTAATGACTAATCACGGCTAAACCTTGTCGCTAGCCAACCTGCAGCGGCTTAAAACGACTTTCACGAATAAGGATTTACCCATGCTAACTGAACAAATCATCCAATCGTTGCGCGCAGTACGAGAGCAAAAACCACTGGTTGTGAACATTACCAACTACGTCGTGATGAACAATACGGCCAATGCGTTATTGGCGATTGGCGCTTCACCTATCATGGCGCACTCACAACAAGAACTGGCTGAGATGATGTCTTTCTCTGGCGCGCTTGTGATTAACATTGGCACGCTCGACAGTGTTTGGACGCCAAGAATGCGTTTCGCGGTTGAACAAGCGAATGCCAATAGCAAGGTTGTGGTTCTTGACCCGGTGGGTTGTGGCGCAAGTACGCTGCGTACCGAGACTTCTCGTGAAATTGCACGCTTAGCGGATAAGTTGATCATTCGTGGCAACGCGTCTGAGGTTATCGCGTTAGCGGGCGAGCAAGCACAGAGCAAAGGCGTTGATGCGCTAGATAGCAGTGATGCTGCATTAGGCGCAGCGCAATGCTTAGTCGTTGAATACGGTGCGAATGTGGTGATTTCTGGTGAGACAGATTACGTTGTCACCAAAGACAGTGTTGTGACGTTAAACAACGGTCATCCAATGATGCCGTATGTAACCGGCATGGGTTGTACTTTAACGGCATTGACGGGCGCATTTGCTGCTGTTGGTGATGAAAGTGGTTTGGCTGCTGCGGCGGTATTGGGTGTGGTTGGTGAAATCGCAGCTGAGAACTCACGCGGCCCAGGTAGTTTGCAAATGAACTTACTTGATGAGTTATATCAATTTGATGAAGAGACTCTGATTCAACGTTTGAAGATTCAGTAGATTCAATCTGGCTATAAGCACTTAGCTCACTAAAAAGCCCCCAACACGAATGTGCTGGGGGCTTTCTTATTATATAAACCGTGTTCGCTATGTTTTCAATAAGCGAGGCTCTAAATAACAGAGACTTTGAATAACAGAGACAGAAAGTTAGCTAGGTTCTAAATCGATTCACTTGGCTTTCTAAGTGATGAGCAACTTCGGTTAAGTCGCTCGCAGCACCTGAAATGCTGCTTACAGACTCTTGGTTGCTCTGCGCGATGGTATTTGCACCTTGCGCGTTTTCACCCAGTGACTTGGTCAAGCAATCTTGCTCGTCAACAGATACTGCAATCTGGCTGTTGGCCTGATTCAGATCTTGGATGTGTTGGTTAATCACATGCAAGTTCTGAGAAGCTTGTTGTGCCTGAGTGGAAGCATCTGAAACCGTGCTGTGGCTCTCTTTGATCGACTCTAACGCATCTTTAGCGCCACGCTGTAACGAGGTGATGAGTTCATCAATCTGGCTTGCAGAATCTTGAGTACGCTTAGCTAAGGTTCTTACTTCATCGGCCACTACCGCAAACCCACGACCTTGTTCACCCGCACGAGCGGCTTCAATGGCAGCGTTCAATGCCAATAGGTTGGTTTGCTCAGAAACGCCTTTGATTACTTCAAGAATGGCACCAATATTCATCGACTCTTTGTGGAGGTCAGTCACTTTTTGGCTGCTGACCTGCATGCTTTCATCGGCGCTGCCAATCTCATGCAGTGTTTTGTCTACTTCTTTGAGTCCCATCGCGACATTCTCGGTTGCTTGGTTAGCAACTTGAGACGCGTGGTTAGCACTTGCCGCAATTTCTGATGTGCTTGAAGCCAATTGATCAACGGCAGAAGAGATGTTGATCATTTCACTGTTCAATTGTGTTGCATTGGTCGAGCTGTTGTTTGTCACTTGATTAAGCGACTCCGACATCTCACCAATACGCACGCTAGAGCGGTTCACTTGGCCAACAATATCGCGCAGAGATTCAATGGTGATCTCCATATTAGTCAGCAGTTCACCAATCTCATTTTTGCTCTCAATGTTCACTTCCACATTCAGGTTGCCCTGAGAAAGCTCATTGGTGATCTGTTTAACTTGTGCGATGCCTTTGGTGATAGAGCGAGTCACCAAAACGGCGCTCGTCATGCCAATAACTAAAGCGACACCCGTTAGCAAGATGATGATTTGAACTGAACGTTTTTCACTGGCTTGCAGTACTGGCGTGAGTGCTTGTTTCTGCTGCTCGAGAATACTTTGAGCATCCGCTACCGCGATAGCTAAGCTGTCACCAATAGAGGCAAGGCTAGCGGTTCTTTGAGTGTTCTCAAGCATCTGTTGATGAACTTGCTCAAAGCCTTTTGCATACGCTTCACGTTGGTTTGAGAAGTCTTCAATCAGCTCACTTTGATAAGGCGATGATTTAAGAGATTCAATATCGCCTTCAATACCCGGTAGCGCGTATTCAAAGATATCTTTACCCGCTTCATAGGTTTTGAGGTCATTGTTGTTTGAATAACTGAGTACGGTGATCTTGGCTGCGAGGAAATTCTCCATCAACATGCCCGCGTATAAGCTCGCGTTAGGATCATTGTTATTGTATGACTCATACAACAAACTCTGAGCAGCTTTCAGTGCGTTGGTTTCTCGTTGGACCATCTCAACGTTGACCAGTTGGTCTATGAGAAGCTCACTCTGTTTCATTGAACCATAAGCCACATCAAACGCCACCACACTGTCTTGCACTAATTGCAGGCTAGCTAGGCTATCGGTTTTGGTGGTGGATTGGATTAAGTTGTTGAGCAGTTCATCAATCGCAAGTTTGCTTGATTGATAATTCGTTTCGTACTGTTCATCCAATGACTCTAAGTAACGTTCAGAAGCTAAACGCATCTGAAGAAAGTGCACTTGAATGTTGCTTGATAATGTCGCTTTTTGGCTGAGCTCACTGTATTGGCTAAAGCCGTTCGACAAGGTTTGGATACCTTTGTAACTCACAAAGCCTGAAATGACGAAAAAGAGCAAGCAGATGGCATAACCCAGCTTGATCTTGAGCGCTATAGAAAGGTGGCGCATAACTATCCCTATATTTACCTGATTCCTTCACAGCAGAGTATTTCATAAAACAGCGTTCTGGGCATGCTTGAAGTGAATACTTTGTGTAATAAGTAACGCTTTCGTTAAAAATTTCAGGGTTTTCGGTATGCTTTCAACGAGTTGCGTATTTGATGGTGCGTGTGTAATTGAGCTAATTTAGTATTAACTTCCATGCACATGATGTGATTTGTCGGTAAAATAGTGCAACGCCAATTTTAGACATCGACTCCAAAGGTACGATATGAACCCTTATAAGCTCTATTTAGTAACGGATGACCAACAAGATTTAGAAACGCTTAAGGTCGTGGTCGAACAAGCGGTCGCGGGTGGCGTAACTATGGTTCAAGTGAGAGAAAAGCACGGAGATGTAAGAGCCTTCATTGAACGAGCACAAGCCGTAAAGTCGATTTTGGCAGGTTCTGGTGTACCGCTGATCATTAACGATCGGGTAGACGTTGCATTGGCTGTCGACGCCGATGGTTTGCACTTAGGGCAATCGGATATGCCTGCAGAGTTAGCACGCCAGTTGATAGGTCCAGATAAGATTCTTGGGTTATCAATTGAAACTGAACAACAGCTACAAGAAGCCGATAGCTTGCCGATCGATTACATTGGCCTCAGTGCGCTTTTTGCCACACCGACTAAGACAAATCTTAAGAAACATTGGGGCTATGATGGAATTAAAATGGCGTTGGAGACAACGAAGCTACCGATTGTCGGTATTGGTGGAATTAACGAATCGAACATCCCGCAGTTAGTTGAGAGCGGTATTCATGGGTTAGCACTGGTATCTGCGATATGTCACGCTGAAGATCCAAAACAAGCGACGCGGGATCTGTTGTCTCTGATGGGAGAGTGAAGGGGTTATAGACTAGAAAACAAATGAGGTTAACCATTTGTTTTCTAGTTAAAGAACAGGCTCATAGAAAGGCTAAATTGGCCTATCGCTTGAGCTTTTAAGACAATTTATTTAATACACAGTTTGGTTTACTGAGCGCATAAAGCAACAGTACCGATGATCATAAGAACGATCGCGGCATACCAGCCGTATTGTGCGGTCTTATCAGCAACAAACACCTTAATGTAGTTGAGCTCTTCATGTGCCATTGCGATGAAGTCCGTGTAGTTAATCGATAACTCACGGCTAGCTTCTTTCAAGTCTTGCTGAAGTTTGTTGAAAGCCTCATCGATGAAGCCTTTTGTTTCTGAAACAGACGGAGTAGCAGCCAAAGTTAGGCTATTCCAAACCGCCATACGCGATTCATATTCGCTTTCACTGACACAATTAAGTACGCGTAAATCATACTCTCGTTTGTTACGCTCTTTGCCCATTTTCTCAGGGCAAATATTTCTTAAAACGTTCACGACAAATTTTCCAAAAGGTTCATTTAGATATAAAAAAGCACTCAAAGAGCGCTCATAAACTGGGTGCGAATCAATATTCAAAAGTGATCTATTTGAAGCTTTCACAAGTGGTTGCAGGGCAGGGGCACTTATTTGGGAGATTTGAAGTTGGGTCAGTGGTGTTAAAGAGCGATTTGGTTTTGTCGATATCAGTTTGATAAGACAAACCCTTTGGGATCGCATACTAGTTATGTCACTTTGGTATATCAACTAGGGTGTTTTATCCACACGACAAAGAAAATTATCGGCACGAAAAGCGGAAATGAGGTAGTGCTGGAGAAAACGCCACCGTCATTGATTTAGGATTCAGTTGCTGAAATAGGCTGAACTCAAGAATTGGGGGAGATTAGTTGGCTTGCCACTGATTGTTCTCTAATGAGTGGCCTTTTAGTTTTTCAAGTAAACTTGTTAACACTGGGCCATTGATATGACTGCGAGACACTAAGCAACCCACTGGAGTAATCCAACCACCATGCTCGTGTGCCACTGGCAGTGCTACGAGATCGCCTTTCTGAATCCCTTCCAGCACCATCATTTCAGGCACATTTGCCCACCCTACGTTCTGTTCAACGAGATCGATGATCGTTTTGTGGTTGTTGGCATACCAAAGCATCGAGCTAATACCGTAGGTGAACCACAGTTCGCGCTGCTTTGAACTGCGATGCACACATTGGCGATAACGCTTTAGATCTGAGTCTTGTACTACCGACATTTGGCTGAGTTCGTGAGTGGCGGAGCTAACTGTAAGAAAGCGGGCTTGGCCCAGTAAGAAGAAGTCCATATCCACTTTAAGTTCACCATCCGCATAGATGATGCCAATCTGCGCTTTGCCGCGTCTTACGAGGTCTTCCACATCGAAGGTTGAGGCCGTAATAATATCGAAGTGCGTGATTGGGAACTGATCGGCCAGTGAGCTGATTATCTTAATGAAATTCTTATCTATGATGCTTTCATCAACCGCAATGATCAGTTCGTGCTCATCTTCTTGTGTGAGCGATTCTACTTTTTGGTCGAAGTACTTTTGTTGGTCGAGAATCGACTTAGTGACAGGTAATAACGCTTTACCTGTGTTGGTCAAAACGGGGATGTTTTTCTCTCGGTTAAATAGCTCTTGGTCGATGGCAATTTCTAGGTTGGCGATCGACTGGCTGACTCCAGACTGAGCGCGTTTCAGTTTGCGAGCGGCGGCAGAGAAAGAGCCACTTTCACACACAGTGACGAAGACTTTTAATTGCTCAAAACTGTACATGTGATCTCTCGCTCAATACCAAAGGGGGTAATAACTCCTAGGCTATCACTATTCGTGATGGCTGTTAACTTTCTCTTATTATTTCAGGTGACATAATCTCGACCAATCCAACACGTAATAGATTATTTAGAGGAATGTATGAGTACGTTAGAAAGAGTGTTTCACTCTGTGTTATTTGAAGTATTGGCCGTCACACTATCAATTATAGGCTTAGCGATATTTACCGATCATGATGTGAATGCCTTATCAGGAACCATGATAGTTGTTGCGACCATCGCGATGATTTGGAACTACTGTTTCAACCGCATTTTTGATCGCTACTTCACGGGTGAAAAATCAAAGCGTTCACTCAAGTTACGTGTTTTTCATGTTGTGCTATTTGAGGCAGGCTTGCTGGTGGCGACGATCCCAGTGATGGCTTACTTACTTGATGTGGGGATTTGGCAGGCATTTTTAATGGATATCGGCGTGACCATTTTTATTACCATTTACGCGTTTGTGTTTAATCTGATTTATGATCATATACGAGCATTCTGGGTACGCAGAGCGGACTTAGCCGTTCAGTAATCTACCAAGTCAGTAAACACGAGTTTGGCTACTAACCGTTTGTTTATTCGTTATTTTGACGGAGACATCCGGTTAGTAGGTCTAGGTAACGCGGCGTTTGTTCTGCTATCTTAAAAAAGGTGATAATTTGAGTTCGTGAACGAATAGATAAGGGAAAGGATGCCAAATACCCCTCAGATAATGACAGTTGTCGATAAGAAAGAAGTCGAATTGTTCGCGGAACTGTTCAAACATATTGATGGTGAAATCTACACCTTACTACGCAGTGCCCAAATCCCTAATGATATTCTCACCAGTAATGACCATTACGATTATCTCCCTGAGACAACGGTTAAGAACGTGGTCAAGATTATGGGGGAATCTGCGTCGAGAGAAGAGTTTTCGCTGTTTATGTGGAGTTTTTGCAAGCAAACCTATGTGCCAAGGTTTGTGGCTAAGCTAAGCCAGCAGGATTCATTGAAAAACGCGCTAGACCAATTTGGTGAGCAGTTGAAGCTCGTATCCAATGGTGCGAATGTCTATACCAAGCAATCCGGAGGCAAGTGGTGGTTGGTTCGCGAGAAGCCATTTACTAACGCACCTTGGTTTAAGTTCGCTGAACTGTTCTCTGTTATTTTCATCAACGAGCTACTTTCAGTATTAACGCAAGGTCGTTGGAAGCCGTCTGAGGTTGGCATTCAGAATGGCGATCTCGAATGCTTTCAATCTCTACCACAAATGGGCAGTGCTCAGTTTTATACGCATAGGCCGGTCACTGCCTTTGAGATCCCTGAAGACATCATGCTTGCACCGATTGTTTTACCCAAAATTGCTCAAGTATCAGATCTCACTAAGCCTTTACCTAGCTCATTCCTGAGCGCTTTTAAGCTTGTTATTAAACCTTATCTCACGATGGGGAAACTCCCAATTAGCTTAGCTTCTGAGATTCTGAATATTCATGTCAGAACGATCCAGCGCCGGTTGGAAAGTGAAGGGGCGGTCTACAAAACCTTGATTGAAGAGATGGTTCTTGAGCAGGTTTTAGAATTGCTTAAGCAGTCCGATTTATCGGTCACGCAAGTAGGTGCGAAAATGGGCTATTCCGATTCTTCCCACTTTACCCGAGCCTTCAAACGACAGATGAACATGACGCCAAGACAGTACCGAAAAGAGCACAGCTAACGTCGGTAAGCAACAGTACCAAGCTACCAGTAAGAGCTTCGGCAATAATAGTTCCGCAGCGAAACTCTAGCCAATAAGTAAAAACTCCAGCTATTAAGCAGAAACCGGAGCCTGAACGCATAATTATTTATTGTCACCAAATGGCCATTTATCAACCTTGAACACTGGCAGTATCACTACTAAGTTATTGAATGTTGATGAGTTGTTTTTGCCTCGATTTTTTCCCGGAATTTTGATTAGATTTTTGTGATTATCACGGCTGACAAAAACACCTTTGAAACCTCATGACACTCATTAGTAGTTACGGAATCGTTATGGGAAGTGGACTCCACTCATAAACGGAATCAAGGTGTATAAATGAAAAATGCAGGCTTAAAACTCTCTGTTGTTGCTCTTTCGTGTTCATTTGCTCTTTCTGCAAATGCCGCATCAACGCTATTTACTTACGTCGATGTATTCAATGGCACTGAAAACAAATTGTACGAAGACCATCATGTATTAGTCGAAGGCAATCTTATCAAACAAATCTCTGCGAGCCCGATAGAGGCTGGTGATGCTGTAGTGATCGACGGCGAAGGCAAAACGCTAATGCCGGGTTTAATCGAAGGCCACGGACACTTACTGCTGAACGGCGGTAACCTAAGCGACCACGAGAACAACCGAACGATCGAAGAGTTAGCTGCGCGAGCGACAGTCAACGCGAACGCTGCGTTTCAATCAGGTTTCACCACGTGGCGTGATGCTGGTGGCTTGAATACTGGCTTACGTAAAACAATCGATTCTGGCATGTTGCCGGGCCCACGACTTTACACATCAGGCGCATTTATTGGCCCGACGGGTTCGCATGCCGATTTCAGTAACCTAACCACGGCTAACCAACACTTCTTTGGTTCATCGACCAGTATGGCTCGAAATAGCGTGAGCTTTAATGCCGATGGTATTACAGAAATCAAAGCCGCTGCTCGTCAAAACTTCAAGCAAGGCAATACTCAAATTAAGATCATGTCTTCGGGTGGTGTGGCTTCAACATTTGACCCTTGGCAGCTGAATGCGATGTCTGCGGAAGAAATTGAAGCCGCCGTTGAAATTGCTGATGCGTATGGCTCTTACGTGATGTCTCACGCTTACAGCAAAAAAGCGATCATGCGTAACTTGGATGCGGGTGTTAAAACGATCGAGCACGGTTTCATGTTCGATGGCGATATTGCCGACAAGATGGAAGATAAAGACGCCTACATCACAACTAACATGACCGCGTTTTCACCTTACCTGACACAGATCGAAGCGATTAACTCGAACCCAGCCTCTAAGCGTAAAGCGGAGTCGGCAACCAAAGCATTCAAAGACTACATCTCGAATGTAAACAAGTACCAACCGAAATGGGGTTTCCACACAGACTGTGTCGGTGACGTGGTTTCTTGTATCAAACAAACCGACCACACGATCTTCCTTGCAGGTAAAGAGTTAGGCAACTTCTTCACTTTGAAAGGGATGACATCGGTAAACGGTGAGATCGTTAAGTTATCTGGCGTGATGGACCCATACCCAGAGGGTAAGTTAGGCGTGATTGAAGCGGGCGCATACGCCGATATCATTATTGTTGAAGGCAACCCACTTGAAGACTTGTCAGTGATTGGGGCAAACGAAAAATGGTTTGATGCAGAGCCGCGCAGCCCTGAAATCGACACCATTAAAGTCATCATGAAAGACGGCAAAGTCTACAAAAACACGCTGTAGTTCAGTTCGACAACTCAGTTAGAAATTAAGCTTTAATGGGTGACCTATTTGGGTAGGTCACCTCTCTTCAAGGTATTCCTTATGAAAAAAGTGCTTTCTCTTATCCTGTCAGTGGTATCACTGACGGCCGTTGCTTTTCCTACTTTTGCTGAAACTGCGATGAATCTTGAGTGGCAAGATCTGAACTCAGAGTCTCACGAAATGAAAGTAGAAATGCCGGATCTCAGCGATCAACAAATGCGTCTATTACAAGGTGTGATAGCAATGAGTGCATCAGAGGAAGAGCAAGCTCAACAACAGGTTCTATTATTCAAACAAACGCTAAAAGAGCAGGGTGTAGACGCAGACGAAATGATCGCACTGCGTGACGAATACATGCAAACCATGAAAGCAAACGCCGAAGCTATCACGACAGAGTTTGATGGCAAGAAAGTACGAGTTCCCGGTTTCATCGTTCCACTGGAGTTCTCAGAGGGAATGACAGCAACAGAGTTTCTGTTAGTGCCTGTGGCGGGTGAGTGTATCCACATGCCACCACCACCTGCAAACCAGATTGTGCGCGTGTCTTTCCCTGAAGGCTTTCAGGTACAGAACGTTCAGTATCCAGTGTGGGTAGAAGGCGACTTTAGCTCCAACAAAGTGACTGAAGAGGTCTTCCTCGTAGATGGTAAAAGTAACCTCACCATGGGTTATGAAATGAAAGCTTCGATGATCGAAGACTATTATGAAAAAGAAAATTAATGGTTGTCATCAAATGACAATTTTCAATGTGAGTAATGAATAAAATAAAACTAACTTAAAAAGCACTGGTGACATGATGAACTCAAGATTCTCTAAAATAAGTATGGCTATTGTGATGGCGGCGGGCCCAATGAGCGGCGTTGTTTACGGCGCTAACTTTGAAGGCCCTGATTCTGTTGAAAATACAATTGCAGAGCAGAAAGCACACAAGAAATCTTGGAGGGAGTCATTAGCTGAAGATGGTTTTACATTTGGTGCAGATTACTTTGCTTTGGGGCTGACCTCTGGGGATGGGGGTGGCGGCGATAGCGTTGATGCATCGTCGGGTGTGGCACGATTATACGGTTCATGGCATCTATTAGGTAAGGACACACAGAACTCAGGTAGCCTGGTTTGGAAGGTGGAACATAGGCATGCCTATGGTGATACTGCGCCAAAAGACTATTCATTCGGCCCACTTGGCTATGTCGGTTCAATTGGCCCTGCATACAGTGACCAAGGGTTTCGTGTTACGGACTTAAATTGGAAGCAAAAAATCAACGATGGCAAAGGCACTATTGTTGTCGGTTGGCAGGATGTAACGAACTATGCGGATGTTTATGCTCTAGCAAGCCCGTGGTCTGGTTTTACTAATTTGGCATTCTCGACAGGCTCTGGTGCGATGGGCTTACCTGATGATGGTGTATTGGCCCTTTCTGCTGGTCATATGCTGGGCGAAAATTTTTATGTGGTCGGTGGTATCGCCGATGCAAATGGTCAGTCAGATGACATTTTTGATGGCTTTGATACCGCTTTTGGTAGCGATGCGTCTTACTTCACAACACTGGAATTAGGTTGGACGGCTTCGCAAGAGCAGATCTACACCGATAACTTCCATGTGACTTTCTGGGATTTTGGTGACGATACGCGCCACAGTAATAGCCTTGCTGCGGAAGGTGGCTCGGGCGTCAATTTCTCATGGAGCCAGTTTATGACGCCGCAAGTTATGCCGTTTGTGCGAGGTGGTTTCTCAGAAGGGGATGTTGCCCTTTACGATAAATCGATTTCTGTTGGTATGGGCTACTTTGGATTAGGAAAACCGACCAACAACCTTGGTGTAGCGCTAAACTGGGCGGAAGTGAATGGTGATTCTTTTGCAGCTAATGCGAAAGCGATAAGCGGTAGCACAGAGCAATGGACAGCGGAGATCTACTACAACATGCAGTTTGGTGACCATTTCCAAGTAACGCCAGACATCCAGTACATCAAAGATCCTGCGTTCTCTAGTGAGAGCAGCGCTTGGGTATTCGGTATTAGAGCGAGAGTCTTTATCTAACTTCTCTGCTTGTTAATCGCTGAAACGTAAAGAATAGATGTAAAAAGTGAGCCTTGATAGGCTCACTTTTTTGTCTTAGGTGTGTATCAAAAGAGGCTATGCTTTTTCGGCTTTGGGCGTGTCATCGAGTGCGAAGTAGATCTTTGAAACAATAATCTCTGCGACCAAAATAGTGAATACCACAGCGAAGAACGCCACCACACCATTCCATGGGCCTGTGAAATCGACCTTGTCTCCAAACAAGATATTGATGGCTTCCAGCATCACAAACTTAGAGCCCACTAGAATCACGTAACTGGATAAACCGCGATAAATCTTAGGCGCAGTGCCGGGTTTAGACTTGAAGTAATCTGCGAGCTTATGTTCTAAGCCAATAGACAGTTTGAGCAAGAGTTGTAGCAGAATCGCAGCTGCAAATGAGATGGTGAAAGACTCAATATTGACGAAGTTCCAGTATTCATCAAAAAAATTAAGAACCGTTAAATCGACGAGTACCGCAAGCGTGTATCCGACAAAGAGTCGTTGGGGCGTATTAAATCCATATACTTTTTCTATATTGCTCATCTACTTCTTCCTGAGTAAAGGGTTATAAAAAACTTAGGAGTTAATCCTATAATTTTCAACCGCTTATTGTTTTATATGCGAAACAGGTCTTAAAGTCAGTTTGGCGCATTATGGTAAGTAAGCGTTTTAATAATGATTCAAGATAAGACTCCAATTTAGACAGAGGCGCATATGATTATTCATTTTAGAATCCAAGACGTAGAAGAACTTTGGGGAGCCATCGATTTAGCAACGCTCTTGCAGTTGGAACTGAGAGCAGTATCAACCACACCGTTAACTCTCTGATTGAATTAGTTAAGTTACCAATTACACTTAAAGCATAAGTTTGAATGGAGTCAACTTAATGCTTTCACCCCTATCGCACTATCCCCGTTATATTATTCTGCTCTTAATGAGCCTCAGTTCTTCCTCAGCCTATGCTTCTAATGAATTGATTCAGAACCGCTTAGAGAAGATATTTTCTGTATCAATTGCGCTGACTGACAGCGATGCCATTTCAATTGGCTTTGTGGATTTTGATCCTAATTCGTTTATCAATTTAAACGACAGTGGTTTTGGATCCGATAAAACCATCGATACTCGAAGCCAAGTGAGTGTGGGCTCCATCCCTTACTCTTCCGTGATTAAAACGGATGACCCTGACTTCGACCTTATTTGGTCTGTGCGAGGGTCTTATGCGCTTTCTGAACAGGATATTGAGATCTCATCAGATGTGACTCCTGACCGTCGTGTTAACCCAAATGAAGACTCGGTATTGGGCCTGTATGGCTTTTTTGGAGGGCAAAACCATTTAAACCAACATTGGTCTATCGCCTATGGCTTAGGCACTCACTTGCTCTATTACCGCAATAAATACGAATACAACAACAGCTACTCTCAAGCATTTCAATCTCAGCTAGACGGCTACGCGTTGAATACATCAGCATGGGCGCTTGTTGCAGAACCTTCAGTCAAACTTCAATACTTGCAACCAAAGGAGTGGGGCAGTTGGAATGTGTCTTCCAGAGTTCGTTACTTTTATGGAACAGGCTGGGGCGAAGCGAACGATGGCGATATCGGTAACCCAGAAGGGATGCGATTTATTAATGAACTAGAGTTTAGGCAAAATGTAGCGCTCGATGCTTGGTCGCTTAATAACCCTCAAATCCACTATAACTTAACCAGAATCGATGTCGCGGGTGATTTGACTGCTCCTTTAGATACGCACTATTACTATGAATTCGGGGCAGGATTAGTATTTGATGTGCCTTATGACTCTTATTTTTTTGACAACTTCGGGATTGGAATTAACTTCAATTATGGCAGCTCACTCAGTGGCGGTAGCTTGTTATTCTTACTCAATAATTAGCATAAGTTGTTGATCTTAATGGTACTCATATAATTTGAATTTGTATGTGTCGTAAAATGGTAAATATCTTAGTGAAAACTTAGCCATCATAGTCATTCGTCCATCACTAGAGCAGACTATGAATAAGTTAAGTTTTGACCGAAAAATGCCGCTATACGTGGTGTCTACACTTGCCCTTAATATGGCAGTTAGCTTGTGGTTATTGAGTATGGCTTCTTCGGCAGTCATGGCTTTTTCTGTGTGCGCGTTGTTTTTGCTCAGCACCCTCATTACTGCACGCCTATATCGACATGAAATGGCTCAAAGCAAGAATAGCTTGTCGGAAGCGATCATTGATGGCGTTGCTGGTTTTATCATCCTCGATAGTCAATTGAGGGTAATACAAGTCAATCAACAGTTCTCTAGAGTTTCAGGTTATGCCTTTAATCAAGTCGAGTCTCGCCCGATTTCTGATCTCTGTTTTATGAATAACAGCAGTTTAATATCTACCATTACTCGCTCACTCAAGGAAAACCAGAGATGGAAGGGTGAGTTGAGTGGAGTCAGTCGACTTGGTGAACATTTTACTGTGAATGTGGTTGTCGAAAAGTTAGTTGAAATACTGTCGCACAATAATAAATATGTGGTGACCTTTACGGATATTAGTCGACGCAAAGTATTAGAACGTCGATTAAGAATGTTGGTGGACACAGATTCTCTCACAGGGTGCTGGAACCGCCGCCGTTTTGATAAAGATCTTAATCATTATTCAAACTTAGCGGAGCGTTATGGTTACACGCATTCCTGTTTGGCGTTGATCGATTTAGATCATTTCAAGGCCATCAATGATAATCATGGTCATGACCAAGGTGATTCAGCGTTGAAAGAGGTCGCAGAACTGTTGAGAAATAACAGTCGAGACACCGACATCGTCGCGCGAGTAGGCGGCGAGGAGTTCGCTATCTTGATGCCCGAAACTAATTTGGCAGAAGCGTTTGAGGCGATGTATCGATTGAAAGAAGTGATTTCCAAAGGAACAACACTGAACCTGACTGTGAGCAGTGGTGTATCTGAAATACAAGCACAAGCCGAAGCGACCTGTCGCAGTGCGGATAAGGCGCTTTATCGTGCCAAAGGTAACGGGCGAAATAGGGTGTGTAGCTCTAGCTCTAGCTCTAGCTCGGGCTGTGCTACTCCAATTGCCCTTGGTTAGATGCAGGCCGCGCTTGGTTAATCAATCGAGCGGTATCTAAGCCGAGATTGAGCGTTGGTAAATCTTCGGCGTAAGACCAGACACACGCTTAAACGCACGTGAAAAATGAGAGATGTTGGTGTATCCCAACTGGCTCGAAATGTAGGTCAGCGTGTGTCCTTCTTCCATCAGCTCACATGCGACTGAAAACATTAGGTTTTCTTTGATTTTTCGATAGGTCGTATTTTCATTTTTGAGTTTGCGTTGAAAAGTTCGTACAGAAAAATTGAGCAGTTCAGCCGTTTCTTCAAGTGAGAGATCTTGTTCTTTCATGTAGGGCTTGAGTAGCTCATAAACGCTATCGGTAAAGCTGGTGTGCCACTCAATAAGCGTCGGTTTAGCACTGAGTTCTTTAGAGGTTAGGCGAATTGGGAGTTGTAAGATTTCTTCAGGGATCAGCACAGCCGTCGACGACTGTTCAACAAACAATTGGCAGCTACTTGGCACCAGTGTTTTGACGACATCGATGTCATGTCCTTGCAGACGCACCTTACTAGGCAACCATGGGGATTTGGATAAAATGGTTATTAACTCAATGATATATGTAATTGCAAAAGCTTCTCCCCATTGAAACGTAGGGGAATTGTCTTCGGGTGCAGTTCGGCAAAACCAACTTTGGCCGTGTTCTTGAATAAGCTCGACTTTGCTGCCTGGGGAGTCGTAGGCAAAGATTGAATTTAGGTGTTTCAGCGAATCACCAATGGTTTTAAATTCGGCAAATTGATGCAAGACATTTGGGATGATTCGACGTCGAAATGCGAGTCCTAGAATATCGGTGAACCGAGATACGCCAAGTTGCGCCGATGTGAGATAAATCAAACGCTTAATGGATTCCGATGGCACAAAATCGCTTTCTGATTCGATAAGGTCTGGTGGTAAACCGGAATCTTTAAGCAACATATGTAAATCAAGACCATAGTCAGAAAAAACCTGAACCAGAATTTTAGCGTAGTTCGTCTGAATTACTGGGACTTGGTAGTGACTAGAGGTCATGAGAATACAATCCTGTATATATTGTTGCATTATTAGACGTGCATATCATTTGCAACGTTTTGTTTACTAAATCTAACCCTATTTACTTGAGTTTTCCATTGCTGGGTTTATTTTTAAAGTATTAATTTTGTTGATGTTAGTTATCTAGAAGGGAGCCCCATGTCAGAAGCCAAAGGGAATAAGCAAGAAGCCAATGAAGAAGTTGGCCAGCAAGAAAATGGAAAAGACAAAGTAAGAAAGGTCACAAACTACCTATTGTTGTTTGTTGCATTCATGTTGCTCTTCAGTGTCATTTCAGACCGCATCATCCCTATAACTGATAATGCTCGTGTAAAAGGTTATATCGTTCCAATCAAGCCTGAGGTGTCGGGTAAAGTGCTCGATATACTGGTTCAACCAAACCAACTGGTTAATCAAGGTGACAAGTTAGCCATTTTAGATGAGTCTGATTACAAAATTGCAGTACAACAAGCCGAGCAAAATTTAGAGATTGCAGGCCAAAATGTCGGTGCTCAAACCGCGAGTATTGCTTCAGCGCAAGCGAAACTCACTTCAGCGATTGTTGAAAGACAAAACACCAAACTACAAGCCAAGCGTGTTTTAGAGATGGCAGACAAAGGTGTGGTTTCTAAATCAGATGCAGATAAAGCGCGAGCAGCATTAGCGACCTCTCGAGCAGCTGTTGTGAATGCAGAGGCTGATCTTGAAGGTGCGAAGCAACAAATGGGTAAAGAGGGACAAGAAAACAGTCAAGTGAAAGCGGCGTTGCTGGCACTTGAACAAGCTCAATTGAACCTAGAGCGCACCGTGATAACCGCGCCGACACAAGGTGGTGTTTCTAACTTTAGCCTGTCTGAAGGGTTTTATGCATCGGCAGGGCAAGCAATCATGACCTTTGTTTCAACCGAAGATATTTGGATTGAAGCTTATTATCGAGAGAACAGCCTAGGTAATGTAACGGTCGGTGATGAAGTTGAAGTGGCGTTAGACTTCGCACCGGGCAAAGTGGTAAAAGGGCGCGTAAGTAGCATCGATTGGGGTGTTGATTGGGGGCAAAATGATCAAGCAGGTAAGCTTGCGCAAGCTAGCCAACAAACGGGTTGGTTGCGCCAAACACAGATGCTTCCTATCACCATTGAATTTGATAATGAAGAAGTGACAGGCATGCTCCGAGTGGGTGGCCAAGCGGATGTGATTGTTTATAGCGGCGATAACTTTGTGTTCAACGCGATAGGCAAAGTATGGATTCGTCTGATTAGCGTATTGTCTTATGTCCGATAAGCGGATTCCTGACCAACAAACACAGCAACGTATCCTGCGATTTACTGTCGGGGTCACGTTGGCTGTTTTCTTGGCGGCGTGGATAAACTGGCCACTTGCGTTTGTGGCGCCAGTGTTCACTGCTAAGTTCTTAATTGATAAATCAAACCTCCATAAGGAAACGGTCTACGAATTGCTCTTGGCCGTTGTGGTGACGATGGGGTTAGGTTTATTGCTGTCGCGAGGAATTACCCATTACCCAATTCCATTGCTGATTTTGGTGGGGTTAATGATGCTGTGGGGTTACTACTTGTTTGTCGACCCAAAATGGAACCTGTTCGCCACCATACTGTTGATTGCGGTCTTGATGTTGCCATTCATGGCGATTGATAACCCTGGCGTTTCAGTCATGCTGGCCTCTGGCTTAGCGACCTCTGGTGTGGTTTCAGTCATGCTTTTTGCGTTAGTGCATGTGTTTTTCCCTGAGCCTAAATCGGCGTTCTCTGGCTTCGCTGCTGCGCCACTCGAAAAGAAACAGCGTTGGTATGCGGCCTTTAGGGCGATGATTATCTCCTATCCAGTGGTGTGTTTTTTCTTTATTTTTCAAATATCTGAAGCTTTGCTGACAATGATGTTCATTGCGTTGTTATCGTTGATGATTACGTCAGAGAAGTCGATAAAGTTGAGCGCTTTTCTGGTGATAAGTAACGGTATCGGGGGATTGCTCGCGATTGCTGCTTTTTCAATCCTTTCGATTGTTCCGAATATTATCTTCTACTCTTTATTCATAGGCTTGGTCGCTATTGTGATTGCTAAGAAAATCTACACGGTTCCCGAAAAAGCACCGATTTTCGCCACTGCATTTAGTACCTTGCTAGTACTTGTCGGTAGCACATTGATGAGCTCCGGCGATATCGATAGCAACACTTTTATTCGCATATTCCAATTATTGCTAATTGGCATATATATGATTTTGGCCTCTTTATTCCTAGAAACTCGGAATTGGAAGTTTCTACAAAATCAGCATTAATTTTGTCTAACAAGGACGTCTCATGAAGTTAACCGACGATTTTTCAAAACAGGCGATAGACGCTGCCATCAAAATTGCAGCGATTGCTATGCTCGTCTACTGGTGTTTTGCGATTTTACGCCCATTCATTCTATTGGTTATTTGGGGGGCGATCATTGCGACTGCGCTCTATCCAGTTGCTGTCGCGATTTCAAATAAGACGGGAATGTCGAAAGGAAAAGCCAGCGCATTACTGAGCTTTATCGGAGTACTGTTACTGCTCATTCCTTTAGTTGCGCTCTCTTCCGGTATTTACACCAGTGCTTCGGACCTAATGACAGGGCTACAGGACGGAACCCTGTCTCTGCCGAAACCCAAAGAGTCTTTACAAGATATTCCATTCATTGGGGAGAAGGTATATTCAACCTTGGTAGCTGCCTCCAATAATATTGAAGGTACGTTCATAAAGTATGCTGACGAACTGAAACAGTTTGCGACGAAAGCTGCTTCTGTTTTAGGCTCTCTCGGCGGTGGGTTTATTCAGTTTATTATTTCTACCATCATTGCTGGCGCATTTATGAGTAACGCCGATAAGTGCCAAACGGGGGTCACTCACTTAGTGGCTCGCCTAACCGATGGTAAAGGTGAAGAGTTGGTACAGTTATCTAAATCAACGGTACGTAGTGTCGTGCAGGGTGTGATAGGTGTTGCTGTGATTCAATCCATTATGTCAGCAATTGGTTTAGTTATTGCAGGCGTTCCTGCGGCTGCGTTTTGGGCATTAGCTGTTCTGCTCATTGCAATTATTCAACTTCCGCCGATTCTTGCTTTATTACCTGCAATTATTTACATGTTCAGTGTTGAATCGACGCTAGCGGCGAGCCTGTTCTTAGTGTGGTGTATTTTGGTCAGTGGCAGTGACGCTATTTTGAAACCGATGCTATTGAGCCGCGGCTCTCATATCCCAATGTTGGTTATTCTACTGGGTGCATTGGGCGGAATGGCGATGTCAGGCATCGTTGGTCTGTTTGTTGGTGCTGTGATACTGAGTTTAAGCTATGAGCTGATGATGGCATGGCTTGGACTTGAAGAGAAAAACCAAGAAGAAACTGAGAAAAAACCAGCAGAGGCAGAGGAAAAATAGATGAAGCCAGTCTCTAAAGACGACAACTTCTACTTCTTATTCTATGCACTGTTGGTGTTGTTTTTTGGTTGCGCGGTGATGCAGCAGTTTTATCCGCAAGGTCAAAAGACCATTCTGTTTTTGATCATTATTACTTTGGCTGTTTCGATAGTGGGAATACATAAAGAGCGAGCCTTGTATCGCTCTTGGTATGGTCTGCTATTGATAACCGCTACGGTGTCGGGGGTATTCTCGTTTTTGGAGGACTATAACCTTTCGATAGTGACGTTAACGGCATTGGCGGTGTTTCTGTTCTCACATATTTATTCCGCTCTCAAACAGGTAATGAAAGCAAAGACGGTGACGCCCAATCACATTATTGGTTCTATCTGTATTTACTTGTTGTTAGGGTTCGCTTGGTCGACTATCTACTTGTTGATTTTAGAAATCTTCCCTAATGCATTTAACGGGTTAGAAGAGCAAATCTGGCTGACCAACTTGTTCAATGCGATGTACTTTAGCTTTATCACCTTGACCACGGTTGGCTATGGCGACATATCACCGGCTTTGCCTATTGCTCAATTCTTTGTGTTCATGGAGTCCATTATCGGCAGTTTCTATTTAGCCATCATGGTCGCGAGCTTGGTGAGCATCCGACTTGCGCAGTCTCAATCTTAAGTGCAATCTTTTTCATTTTAGTACCTGTATAAGTTAGAAGTCTGTTTTGTTGGTACAGGTGTAGTATGGTTTTTATTCGATGATCAGTTTTACCATTTCATGCCAAGTAGTGTGAAAACTAGCCAAAAAATAACGTGTTGCGAGAAATTAAGTACGTAGCTAGATGTAACCTATCAAGTTACCGAAAAAACGAGGTTATATAGTGGTATGATCGCGGGCTCAGCACCATAAGTGATAAAGAATAGGAAACAGAATGACTCACCTTACAGAGCAGCAAGAAGCTGCAATGGCGACGTTTAAGGAAAACTTACACCTTCCAAACGGTGGTTTTCATAAACTGATTATCGAGCTAAGTAAGGAATATCAGCTGCCTTTTCAAAAGGTGCGTGCGGTTTTAAAGAAAGCTCAAAAAGGTGTTGAACGACAGATACGAGAAGACTTTAACAGTGTTGATGGCACAGTACTGAGCCAAGAGAATTGGGTGAACATTATTAAGTCGAAGCTTGTTGAGTTAGCGGAAGAAAACCAAACGGTGATGGATAAGCTGCAACAAAACCTGAAGTATCAAAAAGTGTTGTCGGCAACCGAAGGTTCAATCGCAAGTGAAGACGAACGTGACGAGTTGATTCAAGCTTATGAGAAAGAGGTGTTCAAACCTTTACTGGCGATGCTGCATACAACAAAGCTGTATTGGAAGTTAATGCTGGTGGATGAGACATGTAAGATGAATGAGGAGAATCGTGAGAAATTCAGCGATTACCCTCAACACATGCAAGCTGCAGAACACTTATATACTCTTGATCAAAAGTTAAGGTCGATGCCGTTAACTTATTAGTCCATGAATGCAATGATAATGACTCATTGGTGATTCAGAGTTTGATATAAGTTGGTTTCAATAGAAGCACGATAACCTAGCTAGCGTTAGCCGCGTGTGAAATGCAAAAAGGGCTAGGTTTCTGATCTGTTTTACTTCTACTCTATTTTGTTCTGCTAGAGCGAATTGAGGGTGACATCTTTGACTTTTTTTATATCTGTCGAACTAGACGGTGTTTCTTTTGCAGCCTATGGGAAATGCTATAGGAGTGTGAAATGTCCTAGGGTGTTTCCGTTGCCTGAAACGATAGTTCCGATGCTTTCTCGTTCATTAAATTCAAAGTCGATGAGATAACTGTGATGTTGTAGCTTGGGCAATATGTGGCGGTGGAGTATATCGCTATTGAGCTGTCGAATCTCGGTGACCCATGAAATCTCTTCTTTGTGTAAGTCTATTTTAATCTTGAGCATTTATTACCTTTTAGTTTATTGACTGTTTTTTCGCGTGATAGTTGGTACCAATGGGTTTGTCGTGTTGTTCTGCGTGACATAACTGTGCCTTGTGTTTATTACATTTGTATTTAAGTGATCGATCTATTCTGACTTCGCTGATAAAAGAGCGAATGACGAGAGATCGGTAGTAGGATCGAATTTAAAAGCTATTGAATGACTATCTGGGTGAAAGCTGACGCAGAGATGGTGTAACGAGGGAATCGAGAACTGTCTATGTGGAACTTGGACTTACTTTAGCATTAACAGCTCTATAGATTAGAGCCAGGTGGCGAACTATACGCCTAGTTTTTTAAATTACAACCCTATTTCTAATTAAATTTAAAAATATTTTTGAATGATTTGCCGTCGCTTATTGATAGTTAAATGAACGAAGGACAGGGGATTGACCAAGGTATCTGACTGAGGCTCTGTTTTGCACCGCTTCGTATTCTTTGTCATTGGTGGTTTTAATTGAGGTATTAATTTAGTGGTGGTTAAGTGTCTGTTATACTTGGTCTTTACATTGTAAATTGCAATTTGTGACTCTGAGGTTTAGCGTTGTAATTAGGAGGTTTAGCGTTGTAATTACAGGGTTTTCGGACATTTTCCCCCATCAGGTTTTTTCTTCAGATTGATGATCATTTTCCTCTTCGCGCTTTTTGCTATTTTTGATTCCTAATATATCTCCCGACTACGCAAAACATGAATACTCACTTTTACATTTCTGAATAATAAAGTTGTTGTGTCGCTAATTTAACGCAAATATAATTGATAATAGTTCTCACTTGCGTTACAAGTTTGTTGTCAAAGCAATGACAGACTTTAAATTATCGTTATTTAGCCGTTGTGTACGCCCCATGCTCATCTATGAGTAATGTGACTTTTATTGTCATGAGTGGTGGTTTGTATCCTTGGCAAAGGAAGACACATGAAGAAAACAATCAATTCAGTTCGTCAGTTATTGGGTGGGCTTGCTATCGCTCTTGCATCATCATTGATAATGACCGCTCAAGCGGAAACAATCACTATTGAACACGTAAAGGGCACGGTGCAGTTTACCGAAGTACCACAGCGCGTTGTAGTACTTGGCTTTGGTAGCTTAGATGTGCTTGATCAGATTGGTATACAGCCAGTTGGCGCGCCTCACAGCCTAATGCCTGACTATCTAGCTTCGTACAAAGATACGACGGCAAATACGGGCTCATTGAGTGAACCTGATTTTGAAGCTATCTACATGCTGAAGCCTGACATCATCATTGCCGAAAACCGTATGCTTAAGGTTTACGATCAACTAGCAAAAATAGCTCCGACCATCATGTTCTCTATTGAAGGTGACAAATACTGGGCTGATGCTCAGCAAAACTGGCGCGCGCTAGGCAAGCTCTTCGGTAAGCAAGCTAAAGTAGAAGCGCTCATTAAAGAGACTCAAGCGTCTATCACGGCGGTTAACGACAAAGTCGCGTCTGACGAAACGTCAGCAATGATGCTAATGAACAACGGCAACAACATTGCGATGTTCAATAAGGGCAGTCGCTTCTCAATCATCTTTGATGACTTTGGCTTTGTGGAGTCAAAGAGTGCGACAGTGGCTCCGATTAAAGGGAATCACGGCAATCTAATCTCGTTTGAATATATTGCTGACGCAAAACCTGAAGTGCTTTACGTGCTTGACCGCGAAAAAGCGATCGGTAAGTCAGAAGGGCGCGCACAACAGCTGTTTGACAACCCACTGGTTGCAGCAACACCTGCAGCGCAGCAAGGCAACATCGTTTACCTTGATTCAAGTGCTTGGTATCTGGTAGGTGGCGGCGTAACAGCGATTCACAGAATGCTTGGCGACATTGAACGTACGATTCAATAGTTACTAGTCATCAGATTCTCGGGCTTATAAGAGTGTTCTTATAAGCCCTTTTTCACTTTTTTATACGGTCTCCCCGATCCTACCTTTAGTATTACTTCTATGTTAAAACCCATTGCAGCTGCTGTATTTCTTGTTGTGTTATGCGTTGCGTCATTAATGATTGGAGTCGCTGAGATCAGTTTTAGCGATTTTTTCAATGGCAACCAACACGCCAACTCTATTTATGTTGTTAGTCGGATCCCTCGACTGTTCGCGATTGTGCTTGCCGGTGCTGGCTTGAGTGTTGCTGGCTTGATAATGCAACAGATTGTTCAGAATAAGTTTGCTGCACCTTCTACGATGGGCACCATTGATTGCGCCATGTTGGGGTACATCGTCGGTATTCTGGTGCTGGGTAATGCCGCTCAATGGAGCTACTTAGGCTTTATCTTTGCGTTTGCGGTGTTAGGCACCATGCTATTGGTCCGCTTTCTACAACACTTGAAGTTCAAGAATGCGGTGTTGGTACCTTTGATTGGCATCATGTATGGCAACGTTATTTCCTCTCTAACAACCTTTATCGCTTACAAATACGATTTAGTACAAACCATGTCAGCTTGGACGATGGCGAACTTTGCGAGTGTATTGCAAGGCAGCTATGAAATCCTTTACCTCGCGGTTCCTGCATGTGTGTTGGCTTATTACTTTGCGAGTCAGTTCAGTGCGGCAAGTATTGGTGAAAGCTTCGCAAAAAACATTGGCCTCAATTATCAGAAGATCGTCTTCATTGGTGTGGCATTGGTTGCTATCTGCGCCTCTTCTGTAGTGATGATCGTCGGTGTTATCCCATTCCTTGGCCTTATCGTGCCGAATATCGTGTCGCTGATGATGGGCGATAACATGAAGAAGATTCTGCCTTGGACAGCCTATTGGGGCGTGATCTTGGTATTGGTTTGTGACTTGTTAGCTCGAATCGTCATCTTCCCTTATGAGATACCAATCTCGATGGTAATCAGCATCTTTGGTGGCTTGATTTTTATCTACCTAATCATGAGAGACAAGTCGAATGCGTGATTCAGTAAAAATTGCGATTCTGGCTATCGCGTCTTTGGGGATGGCGGCAGTATTTGTGGGGCAAGGACTTGCGTGGGATAACTACGAGTTCTTCTTATCTTTGCGACTACCAAAACTGCTGTCGATTGTGTTGGCGGCGGTGGCGATCTCTGCATCGTCATTGGTGTTCCAAACCATTACTAATAATCGAATTCTAACCCCATCCATCTTGGGCTTTGACAGTCTGTATATGCTGGTTCAAACGGTGCTTCTGTTTGTGTTTGGCAGTACCAGTTTCTGGGTGATTGATTCAATCGTAAACTTTTCATTGTCTGTGACTGTGATGATCTTGTTCTCGTTTGCGCTGTTCCATTTTTACTTCAAGAGCAAGCGAAACAACGTATTTACACTGTTGTTGATTGGTATTGTGTGCGGCAGCGTATTCTCAAGCTTGGCTAACTTCCTTGCGATGTTAATTGACCCGAACGAGTTTGCCGTGCTGCAGAATGTGATGTTCGCAAGCTTCAATAACGTGAAAGGCGAACTGGTTTACCTCAGCCTTATTCCATTAGGTTTGAGCTTGCTTGGCCTGTGGTTGTTAGCGCCTAAGCTTGATGTGCTTTGGCTTGGTATTGATAACGCAACAAGCTTGGGTGTGAACACCAAGCGACTGACTCAGATTACTTTGGTGATTGTGTCAGTGATGGTCGCGGTATCGACTGCTTTGGTTGGCCCTGTGTTGTTCTTTGGTTTAATCACCGTGAGCTTAGCTCGTCAGATATTCAAATCTTATCAACATCGTGTGCTTATCATCGCGAGCAGTTTGTTAGCGGTCGTTCTATTGGTTTCAGGCCAATGGTTTATCGAAAAAGTAATGGCGTTTGAAACCACAGTAAGCGTGATCATTAACTTGGTCGGTGGTTTGTATTTTATGTTCTTGTTGTTACGTACCAGAATTCAGTAAAGGTAGTAAGTAGTGATTAAATTAACAGGTTTAACTAAGAAGTATGGCAAGTCACTCGTGGTTGATGATGCCAGTGCTATGTTCCCGAAAGGGGAAGTGACTTCTATTATTGGCCCAAATGGTGCGGGTAAAAGTACGCTGCTTTCTATGGCGAGTCGCTTAACCGAAAGTGATGCGGGCGAGGTCGTTATTGGCGATAAATTACTGGCTGAATGGGATACCAAAGAGCTTGCGAAGCACCTTGCTGTGTTAAGACAATCAAACAACATCAATATGCGATTTACGATTCGTGAGTTGGTCTGTTTTGGGCGTTTCCCACATTCTCAAGGTCGCTTGAAAGACGAAGATCATAAGATCGTCGATACGGCACTAGAGCACCTTGGCATTACCGATATTCAAAACAAATACTTAGATGAGCTCAGTGGCGGTCAGCGTCAAATGGCGTTTATTGCAATGGTAGTGGCGCAAGATACCGACTATGTCTTCTTGGATGAGCCACTAAACAACCTAGATATTAAACACTCTGTAGAAATCATGCAGACGCTACGTCGTCTAGCGCATGAGTTTAATAAGGCGGTGGTTATTGTGATTCACGACATCAACTTTGCTTCTTGTTACTCAGATAACATTGTCGCGATGAAGAGGGGCCAAGTGGTTAAGTCGGGCAAGGTCTCTGAAGTGGTTGAAAAGTCAGTGATGGAGTCGATTTACGAGATCCCATTTGAGATTCGTGAGTTCGATGGTGTTCGAATCTGTATGTATTATTCAGGTCGTTAGGTTGCGGGTTCGCTAGGCTATTTGATTCTCTAATGACTTAAGTGAAAAGAGCTCCCGAGTGAGGAGCTCTTTTTGTTTTTGCCAGTTTGTATTTTGTTAATAAAAGGTCTGGATTCAAAAGTAATCTGTATAATTTCCTTTGTATTATAATGACTTAATCGACGTAATATTGACTGGTCATACTTCGACAAACGTTGGTTTGATGTCACTCGAAGATCTACTCTTCATTTTCAATAAACAATTGCTATTTTTTCTGATTAACCTCTAAAAATCGTTCTACACTATATTTATAACTGTTTGATTTTTATACGAGGTATCAATGAGTCGTAAACCCATAGTGTTAGTCGTAGGTGACACCCCAAGCAATTTGGATGTGTTGACTGCAATACTTAAAGATACCTATCAAGTCAAAGTAGCAATTAACGGTACCATTGGCATCAAGATAGCCAAGATGGTGCCTCAGCCAGACCTCATTCTCCTCGATATCATGATGCCTGATATTGACGGTTATGAAGTTTGCAGACAGCTCAAAGAACAGCCCAACACCGCGCATATCCCCATTATCTTCGTTACTGCCAAAATTGGACCTGAAGCCGAAGTAAAAGGGCTCTCCTTGGGGGCTGTAGATTACCTAACCAAACCGATAACCCCTGCTATTGCACTCCAGCGTGTGAAAACGCATATCGCACTTTATGACCAACAACGCGCGTTGTTTAGTCAGGTAAAAGAGAAAACTCAAGAGATCAATCTCGGTAAGCTAGAAACACTGAACATACTGGGTAGAGCTGCTGAATTTAAAGACAATGAAACAGGCATGCACGTTAAGCGTATGAGTCACTACTGTGAAGTGCTAGCTAAAGCCTTGGGAATGACTGACGAAGATACCGAGACGTTGCGTGATGCAGCACCAATGCATGATATTGGCAAGATTGGCATTCCCGATAGTGTGCTGCTAAAGCCTGGTAAGTTGGATGCCGGTGAGTGGAGTACCATGCAGAAACACGTCGAGTACGGTGTTGAAATTCTTGGTAGGCAGAGTGATTCCAAACTGATGCGTATGGCGATTCAGGTGGCGCAATATCATCATGAGAAATGGGATGGCAGCGGTTACCCAAACCAGATCGCGGGTGAAGAAATTCCTTTGGTAGGAAGAATCGCTGCGGTGGCTGATGTGTTTGATGCCTTGACAGCAGAGCGTCCTTATAAGAAGGCTTGGAGTGTCGATGAGGCACTGAGCTTGTTTGAAGAACAGAAAGGCAAACATTTTGATCCAACTATCGTTGATCTGTTCTTTCTTAAGTTGCCCGAGATTCTTGCGATTAAAGAGAAGTTTAGCGATGAGTGATGGCTTGATGTTGTCACTAAATCGTTTTGTATTATCTCTTATCATTGGCTTATTGGTGTGGTCACTAGTCATTCGCAGTGTAAACGCGGCTGAAGTGACCGATGCTAAGTTAAGCCAGTGGTTGGAAAACCAACCGACCATCACATTTATTGCTCTTTCCGACCATTACCCGTACTCATTCATCGATGACGACGGGCTGGTTTCTGGGATCATCAAAGATTGGACATTGGATCTTGAACAGCGTTTTGGTGTCCATGTTCGGTTTATCACAGTTAACTCGCGCGTCGAGGCCAAAGCGGCGTTAGTCGATGGGCGAGGCGACGTGTTCCCATTCCAACAGTTCGACCCAAGTGAAGGTGGACGTTTTCTTGCAAGTGATCCCTATATTCCTTATCAGGTGGCTGTGATAGTCCCTATCGACAAAAAACTCGATGGAAATCTAGATCAAAATAATAAACGCCGCATTGCGATGGTAAATGAAAACATAGACTTGGAGCGTGCAGGAGTGAGGTTGAGCTCTATCGAAAGAGTCGATTTTGAGAATGTTATTGATGCGGTGCGTGCGTTAGGGTCTGGTGATGTTGAAGGCATGGTCGGTGAACCTATCACCACTATGGATCTTGCGAAAAAGATTGGCGTTCATGATCTAGCGGTCAACTATGTTTTGGAGCATTGGAAAAAGTTAGAAGCGTCGATGGTGATTCGAAATGACGAACCAGAGCTACTGACGCTAATCAACAAACAAATTGAAACTTTTGACGTTGCAAATAAGAACCAGATTTTATCAAAGTGGCTAGATACCTCTCCTTATCGAGTGCCACTAAAAGGCGTATTTGGCTTTGGTAACCCTCCGTATATGTATCCAGACAGCACCGCGGTCGGGCTAGAACACGACATTATTCAACGTGCTCTTAATGATATGGGGTATAAATTGGGTGACGTTGTCACTCTTCCTCCTAGTGCCGCTAGAAAGGCCATCGACAACAATAATTCTATTGCCTTTGTTTCTGGCGTTCAGTTTGATGATCCTAATGCTCATTTCCTAAGTGATAAAGTTCTTAATGTTGAGTTTGTTCCTGTTTCACTGACTCGCCGCAAGCTCAAACTTGAATCTCAGAACGACCTATCACTAGGGGCGTTATTGTTCGACGAGACCTCACCAATTAAAAATTCTGTTGAAGTACTGAAGGGTAAGTTAGACATTGGTCGTGTCGAAGATTACGAAGGTCTTGAATCGGCATTCTCACAATTGAGGGCTCAAAATGTTGACCTGTTAATGGTTGAACGAAGGGTTCTGGAGTGGTTTATCACCAATACTCGTTTTATTGAAATGGCAGAGCTAACGTTACATGACGAGTATAAAGTTGAGTATCCGATCTATGTTGACTTTAAGAGTGAGGAAATCAGAGACAGCTTCAATGCCGCGATTAACAACCTTAAACAGGCCGATGACGGTTTAAGCCAAATTATCGAGATGCAGGTTCAGAATGATCTAAGCCAAGTGCTTAAAAAGGCGAATATCATAGCGCAAATATCCGCGTATTTTATCGTCAATGACCGCTTTGAAGAGTTAACCGAAGTTTTTGAAATTTTCGATACGGACAGTTCATTTCAGGTGATCACTGCACAGGCGGATAATAGTAATCGTCCAATCAAATCTTGGTACATCGGTAACCTAGTTGATGAATATGGAGAGAAGAAAAACACCTCTCACTTTTCATCAGTCACCAAGGTCGCAAATTATCGAACCAAAGGAGGGAGCACCAATTCTGGTTCGATGACTTTCTACTTTGATGTTCAGTCGTTAGAGCGGAACCATGTTTATTTTCCATCAGTCGAACAATTTAGTTCATTCGGAGATGCGGCGAAACGCTATATTGCGGATGTTTATCAAGCGAGTAATTTGACTGGAGAGATCTTAAATCTAAGCCAAAAAGAGAGGAAGTGGATCAAAGACAATCCGGATGTTCGGATAGGTATCGATCCAAATTCGTTGCCTTATGAGGCGGTATCCAATATCGGTGAATACATCGGTATGATTGACGATTACCTAACGCTCATTGAGCAGAAAACAGGGTTAAGTATCAACCATGTAGACGTTGCAAGTTGGTCTGAGACCCGAAGCTTGGTTGATCATCATGAAGTAGAACTGGTCTCCGCAGCACAAGAGAACCGTTCGTTAGGAGACAACGTCAAAGCAGTCAAGAGCCTGTTTTCAAGCCGTTTAGCTATTGCATCGAGACGAGACATAAGTAGCTTGGTGCTTGAGGAAGCTGAAGGATGGAAAATCGGTATCTTGAAGAACGCAGCAAATACCGATGCGATTGTCGGGAAATACCCAAATATTGAATGGGTGAAAGTAGAATCCACTGAAGATGGGCTTAACCGACTGGATGATGAAACCCTAGATGGCATGATCGATACTGTCGAAGTCCTAAACTACCTCATTGATTCATTTGGTCATCGTGAGGTCGGAATTATCGGACGACTTGATTTTTTCCTTTCACCCACCTTACACGTCATTAAGTCTGAACCTTTGCTTTATTCCATTGTGAATAAGGCGATTGAGAGCATTTCTGCTGAAGAACGTCAAAAGATATCGGCGAAGTGGGCAGCGCCAAAAGCGATAGAAAGAGTCGACTATGAATTGGTTTATACCATTTCAGGTTTTGCTTTGGTGATCGTTTTACTTATCGTTTTCTGGAATCGAAAACTCTCGAAACAAATAAGCATTGCCAATGATGCAACAGAGGCGCTTAAGAAGGCTCAGGAGCAGCTCTACAATATGCTTAACAGCTCTCCTATCGCCGCGAGTGTTGTGTTTGAAGAGAAAGTTCGTTATGCCAACGATACTGCGAAACGGCTGTTTGGGGTTGAAGGTCTTGATCTTGATTCTATCGATGTAGCTTCTATTCATGACTCTTTATCCGTTCGGGATGATGTACATAAGGAGCTAATGCTCAATGGCAAGGTAGTAAACCGGGAGTTGGTGCTTAGAAAATCTGATGGAACCCGTTTCGTTGCGCTCGTCAGCTATTATTTGTTTGAGCTAGATGGCGAGATAGCCACGCTATTTTGGGCATTCGATATTTCAGAAATGAAGCGCCTTAATGAGCAATTAGAAGAAGAGAAACAGAGGGCCGATTTGGCGAGCCAAGCTAAATCGGAATTCTTAGCCAATATGAGCCATGAAATTAGAACGCCAATGAACGCTATTATTGGTTTGTCTTATCTGGCGATTGGCGAAATATCTAATCCTGTTGCTCGAAACTATATTGAGAAAGTGCACCGTTCGGGGCATTCACTGTTAAGCATCATTAATGACATCCTCGACTTCTCTAAGATAGAGGCGGGACAGCTTGTCATTGATAGCATCCCATTTGATCCCGTGACGACATTCCAAGATGTCATTGAGTTGATGGAACCCAAAGCGAATGAGAAGCAACTTAACTTGTCTATGTCGATAGATCTAGAGTTAAACACTCCTCTGCGCGGCGATCCATTAAGGCTGTTCCAAGTAATACTTAACCTTGTTGGTAATGCGATTAAGTTTACGGAAACTGGTAGTGTCTCGTTAACTGTAGCCCTTGTTGAATCAGATGATAACAGTCTGACTATGAAGGTGATGGTGGCCGATACTGGCATAGGAATTTCTGATGAGAATCTACACAAGCTCTTTGAAGCATTTAGCCAAGCCGATAGTACAACCACGCGCCGATTCGGTGGCACAGGGTTAGGACTCAATATTAGTCAGAAATTGGTTCGTGCAATGGGTGGCCAAATTAGTGTTGGGAGTGTTTTCGGGCAAGGCAGCGAGTTTTCGTTTGTTCTAACATTGCCAAGATCAAGCGTTGAAAAATTGGCAGAGTTTAAAGCCCAAGAGCTGCAACTGGATTACCAGATAGAGTTCAAAGGTCAAAGGGTGTTGCTAGTTGAAGATAATGAGTTAAATCAAGATTTAGCTTTGGCATTCTTCACCCGCTCTAATCTGAATGCCGACTTGGCAGAGAATGGAAAAGAGGCACTGGAGTTAGCTCAAAGCAATGAATATGAGATGATCTTTATGGACCTGCAAATGCCGATTATGGATGGTTTCGAAGCTACACGTTTGATTCGTGAGTTTGATAAAGATGTACCAATTATTGCGATGTCGGCCAATGTGTTTGCTGATGCGAAACAGCGAGCGCGAGAGGCTGGAGTCACGGACTTCTTGGATAAGCCCATTATCATCGATAAAGCCACCGCTTTGATTACGAAATACATCGTGCCAGAGGTTTTGGTTGAGGGTAAAGCGTCATCAGAGTCGCCTTTAGTTAGGATGCAAAATAGCAGCTCTAACAGTCCGACATTAAGCTCTGATACTCTGATTGTTCTCCCTGTTTTCTCATTGCCAAGGTTCGGTCAGCTGACTCATCATGATGTGAAGCTGCAAGACAAGATGCTTGGTAGATTCTGCCAAGGGGCGCCTGACATTATGTCGGATACCTTCGACAACCTAGTGCAAGATGAATGGGTGACGTTAGAGCGGAACCTACATACGTTAAAAAGCATGGCGGCTTCTATTGGCGGGTTGCAATTGGCTGAACAACTCGGTGGTCTTGAAAGCAAAGCGCATAACAAGGCGTGTGATGAGCAGGATCTTAAACAAGCTGAGCTTGGGTTAATCGAATTGATCAAAACGGTAGAGAGCAGCTTTGATGGCTCTGGTGCTCAAGGTGTTGAAACGGCATGTACTCAAGAAACTGAGGTGAGAAGCGCTGATGCATCGAATTCGCCTAATATCACTCAAGAGCAGCGTGCTAAGTTGTATTCGCTGTTGGATGCTTATGATAACGATGCGACCCAATACGTGACTGAATTACTGGCACAGTATCCACATTCAGCAGTTCTTAAAGATGTCCAAAGTGCGTTAGATAATTACGACTTTGAACGAGCCAAAGAGGTTCTGAGTGCTTCTGAGTAGCTGTCTTTTGAACATCACTCCAACATTAAAGCCTTTAGCTCTTGCTGCGAAATAACGAACTAGCTAAAGGCTTTACTTCTTTCTGTGTCTCGGATTAATTACTGACGTGTTGTTTGATTAGATCGATAAGGGTGTTGTATCTGTGCGGCAGTTTTCGATTTCTTTTCTGAACCAAATACAGTGTTTCTTCAACCTTCACTTTAGGTGGCACAACATGCAACTTCTCTTTGTCTGGAAAGTTTTCGACAGCCCCTGCGGGTAACACGGTGAACCCAAGCCCTTTTGATACGGGTAATAGAATTTGGTGGAGTTGATTAATGTAGCCAGACTTCGGGATCTCATTGATGTTGATGTTCGCTAAATCTTTATCTCCGCATAGGTCAAAATACAAAGACAGGTAATGAGCAGAGTCTGGATGGGCTATGAGGCCGATATTGTGCAGAGCTTCAGGGGTAATCTCTAAGTCAGCAAGACTATGATGGACGATTAAGCACAGCGCCTCATTACCAATAACTTGGCTCTGATAATAGCTGTCATTGGGTGAATGTCTTACGATTCCAATATCGGTGGTGCCTTGGATTAGGTCGTTCAATATCTTTTTGTTCGGTGCCGCTTCTAGGTTGATGCTCAGGTCTTGATGTTGCTGCTGCAGTTCAAGAAGCTTGGGGTACAGACGCAAAGAGAGTGAACCCGAACAGGATAGATGACATTGCCCAGAATAAGGATTGTCGAAACTCAGAGATTCGAATAAATCTTCTTGGTCTTTTTCCAGTTTAAGAGCGTAGCGATACATAATCCGACCTTGTTCGGTCAGTTCGAAACTCTTATTTTCTCTCGATAACAAGTCACAGTTACAAGCTTGCTCAAGCTTTTTGATGTGTTGGCTAACGCCAGGCTGTGTCATATACAGCTTTTCTGCAGTTTGGGTGAAATGACCAACTTCAACCAGAGTCTTAAATGTATTGAGCCAAAGTGGATTAATCATACTCACCTTTAAATGCTAAAGCCTATAAATAACAAAAAATTATTATTATCTTAAGTAATGATAATTTCAACTCTAGCGTCTTAAGTAACGCTAATCAAAGTCATATGGTGGTAACTATTGATATTGGCCTATTGGCCGCTTTGTAGAGTTGCTATGAGTAACAAAGTGTTGCGACTTTGTTGATTATTTGGTCTATTGACCAACTGTGCTCATATTTAGGAACGAAGATGAATAGAAATGTTTGGCTGCTCTCGCTGTGTCAGGCCTTGCTGATGACGGGTAACATATTACTGATCTCGGTGATTGGCTTGATCGGCAAGCAGATTGCGCCCAGTGTCAGCATGATTACCTTGCCGGTTGCGCTGCAATTTTTGGGTTTAATGGCAGCCACTATTCCTGCGTCTCTAATTTCAGGAAAATTAGGGAGAAAGCGAGGATTTAGCATTGGTAATGTGGTTGGCATTACAGGGGCTAGCCTTGCCACTTACGCACTGTCTCAGCAAAATTTCTATCTGTTTTGTTTCGCCACGTTCTTACTTGGGATAGGCATAGGTTTTGGCACGCTTTATCGCTTTGCTGCAATCGAGGTGTGTGATGAAAATGCCCGTCATCGAGCGATATCTATATCGATGGCTGGTGGCGTGTTGGCGGCGGTACTCGGGCCAAACTTGGCGATTATGTCTCAACAATGGTCAGCAGATGGCTTGTACATTGGTGCTTTTGCTTCGCTGATCGGCCTAAACATCTTAGCTTTAGCCTTGTTACAAACAATTCAGTTTCCTAAAGTCTCTTTTAATAGTCAGGCTCCCAAAGCCGATCCTTTAGGCGTAATCGTTAAAGCACCGAACTTTATTGGCGCTGTGTTTGCGGCCATGGTTGCTTACGCCGTGATGAACATTTTGATGACGGCAACACCATTGGCGATGATTGGTTGCGGATTCGATTTTACTAAAGCTGCTGGTGTGATTGAGTGGCACGTATTGGGTATGTTTGTGCCTGCATTCTTTACGGGCTCCCTCATCGAGAAGTTCGGTTCAAGAATGATGATCCTTGCAGGTGGCGTGTTATTTGTGGTGAGTATTGCCATCAATATCCATGGCGTGTCAATTTGGCACTTTAGAGCGGCTTTGGTTGTGCTTGGTGTGGGTTGGAACTTTATGTTCATCGCTGCAACAGGCTTATTTAGCCAGTCGTATCAAGCTCAAAATAAAGCCAAGGCACAAGCGTTCAATGAATTTGTTGTGTTTGGTTGTGTAACTGTCACGGCGCTACTGTCTGGTTGGTTGGAGTCAACAGTAGGTTGGCAAAACCTTAACGTTTACGTTTTACCATTCGTTTTGGCCGTAATTTTGTTGTTTGCATTCAGTGCGCGTAAATCACGCATTCAAAAGCAGCCCGTGTAATGGTTCATCGAATGGTGGTTCAGCAAGTTTTTTACTGTGACTAAACCCCTAGTATCTTAAATTGCGACCAATAAAAAGCCCTACCGAATCGGTAGGGCTTTCGCTTATGGCTTAAATAATGACGTTTTCTTAAAACTGCTGTCGTGGTTTATATCCTGTGACAACAGTACTTAAGCTTATTTTGTAAATCCTCATGATAGAGCCTGCTATGATTTACAGGTCGACTAAAATTGTCTTAGTCGTAATCCCACCTTGGTCATCGATTATCTTCAGTGTCACCTCGTGCTCTCCGTATGAAGGGAAGATTGAAGTGAATGTGCGACCTCGTTTCACCTTTCCGTTTGGAAGTGTCCACTCGGTATCAACAATACGACCATCGCTGTCTGAACTTGTAGACCACATGGTTACCCAACGACCCAAGTGAATGTACTTCGCGCTCGCTTCTGGAAGGGCGTTTGGAGATTCAACACTCACCACAGAACTAAATGAATCGGTAGCGCCTTTGTCGTCAACAACAGTCAAGTTCACCGTGTATTCACCGGCTTGCTCGTAAGACCAAGTTGGTGCCACTTCGTTACTTGTTGTGCCGTTGCCAAAGTCCCATAGATAACTGACGATCTCACCGTCTTGATCAGAACTGAAGTTACGTGCAGAAACGTTCAGGGCAGTAACATTGAGCTCGAAGTTCGCAGTAGGGGCGACGTTGTGTTGGCTTACTTTCGATAAGCGAACCACACCGTATTCGTTGTTGTCACTCTGATTCACAATATCAACGGATAAGCCAAACTCCGTTAGGATACGTCCTGAATCAGGCGCTTGTGGAGAGGTGTAATCTTGGTCGTCAGAGAAGCTAGCATTGCCAACCAAACTGGTATCTTCAAGTACATCATCGTCGCTGTTCACAAGACGCATTGGGGTATGATCTTTGAGTGAAAACGCAGCATCACGAACTTGATAACGAGTTTGAGCGACTTCACCGGATTTTTCCCAAGTCATGGCATTCTGGTCTGCATCGACCACGCCTAACCAACCTTCACCTGGGTGTTTACCTACCCAGTTATCAGTCAGCGACTCGTCTACGTACCAAATGATCAAACCTGGGTCGAATGAGATCAGTTGTCCCATGCGTTTGATGTTGGCTAGACCTTCATCAACGTCCATGTGGCTGCGCCATTGCAACAGGTAGTAGTGTTGCGCTTGGTGGAACCCATTACTCAGCTTGTAACCATTTAGGGCGAAGGCGGAGTTGCTCTCACCATCGTCTATTAAGGTTACTTCACCATCAACGACCACACTGAGGTTATCCAAATAGAAACCTTCCATCGCCAAGCCACCATCGGTGATGTATTCAAACGAAAGCTCTACTTCTTGGCCTGCCCATTGTGAAACGTCGAACTCAGCATCAATCCAACCGCCAGATTCGCCGCCAATAGCAGGAACGAGGCCAGTATTGTACGGGTCATCCATTGAGGTGATGTTGCCGGCAATGGCTTCTCCATTCACGAGTACGCGTGCAAAGTCGTAGTCTTTCTCAATTTCATACCAAGTTTTGAACGAAAGCAGTGCAGAATCGCCGGCTGGAATCACCAACTTGCGTGTCATGCTGTTTTTCAGGTCATCGCCTTTTTGAGAGTGGAACGAATACTCACCAGCAAACGGTTTTAAACCTTCGATCTGTTTTTCTGGAAGATCCACTTTAATCATGTTCGGACGGTTGTTATCCGTTGTTTGGAACAGCGTGTAAACTTGTGGGTTGTCTTCTAGATCATTAATTGAGATTTGATCATCGTTAACCCAGCGACCACCAATCGACTTCTGTAGGAAGTGTTTTGCCCAAGAGCTGAATGCCGTTGGCTGTGTGCCACCAATTTGACCAGCCCAACTGCCCGAAGACATGATTGACCAGTAAGAGACAGGTTCACCCTTGCCTGTATATTGCGTGTCGTACTCGTCTGGCAAGCCTAAATCATGGCCATACTCGTGAGCACATACACCAGCTGCGGCATCAATCGGTTGAATCGTGTAATCAAATGCTGCGTATTGGCCACCAAAGCGGTCTGGAAGCGAGCTAGAGGTGCCTTTAAGTACATGGGTGCGACCAAGGTTGAATCGGTGAGACCAAATCGCATCAGGGCCTAATACGCCACCACCGGCTTCTTCACCAACAGATGCGTGGAACACCATTAGATGATCAATCACACCATCGGGTTCACGGAAGTTTCCGTCACCGTCGTAATCGTAACGATCTTCAATATCGTAATCGGCTAGATTGATACTCGGATCTTGAGCCAATTGATTCAGTGCTTCGCGAATCAGTTCTTGCGCGTTGAGATCGTTGTCGGTAGTAGGGGAGTTACCCCCATAGAATGACGCAGGTTTAGAGGCGCGATACCAACCTGCAGCTTGGCCCGCAACGCTGTAACTATCACCAGATTCGCTTTGGTAATACTGACGCATCGAGATTAGGTTTTCGCCGTTTGGCCCAGTGTAGCCAGAGTTTGAAAACAACAACTCTTGATAATGTTCTGGGTTGTAGCTCTCGTAGAGCATTTGTGTGTGCTCTTCGGTCAGTTTGTTGTTATCCCAGTTCAAATCAGGGAAATCGACTAACAGAGCGAGTACTTTATCGGTACGCTTGGTGCCGACTTCTAACGCAAAGACGCTCGCCTTTCTAACGCCAGATCCTTTTTCTATGGCTTTAAGTATTTTCGCTCGTTGCTCAAGTGCTTTTTTACCGAATTGAGCGTCACCTTTAAAACCGGAATTGATTTTATTCTTCAAGTAGCGGTCAAGTGCGTCGTGCTTTGCCACATCGGTTGCATCTTGGTCGACTAAGCCCTGTCTAACTAGCATTTCAATGAGTTTGTCTTCATTAACAACGCCTAAATCAATAGGTGTTTTTGCATAACTACTGACGCTAAATAGAGTAAGCATTGCTGAAGCCAACAATGTTTTTCTCATCATTTTCATTATATTTTCCTTTTATATTTCCATGTCGATATCAGTATCAACTTGCCTTATTCGGATCTGTTGTCCGAGTTTGGCCTAATACACTCTTGTGGTGTCTTATTTAACTGACGTGTGTTTGTTGTATTTTTTTTACTTTCTATCTCCTTTGTATTGGTTGTCTCTTTTCTACTTTTTGAATCAAACGGAGTGCTCTTCGCTTTTTTAGCGTTGAGATAGATACGTAAAGCTTCTTGATTTTCCTCATAGGTTAAGCCAGAACAGATAACACCTCTTTTAATCAATGACTTAAGCAATAGTTCATCGTTCTCAATAGTGGAAGCCTGTGACAGTGATGACAAAGTTAGAACCATTAAAGTCATTGCTTTTATGGGTGTTTTTGTAAGAATCTTAGTTGTGCGAGCCTCGGTTGTAAGAGGCGCTGTTATAAGGAGCATATTGAAAAGAGCCATCAGTTTTGATTATGTAACAAAATATATTTATAAAATTAACCAATCAAATAGATAATTATTACAAGCAATTGTTCGTTCCGATTTCAACATTTAAAGTTAATATCAAATAATGGTCGTTATTTATTTTATTATCAGCTATTTAATGAGTTTTGTTGAATGAATAGTTGATAGTTTGGATTTTAATAATCTTGGTTGGGAAGTGATTATTATCTTGAGAGTACTTTATACAAGGTATGGAGTTATAAGTAATAAGATGCGTTTTATATTCTCTGTGTTTAAATATTGCATTTAATAATTGAGTTATTAGTAAATACCTGTGCTGAAATTATTTTCACACGAAATATCAATAATTAGGGTGTTGAGAATGATTTTCAGTGTTTCAAGGGCGTGAAATTTAAAAATAGCGGAGGTGATAGGAGTACCAAGCCGTAAAAAAGAACCCGTATTTGAGTTCTTTTCCTTTTATTCTTGTTGGCGATTTACTTATTACTGAGAGACATCGCGATAAAAATACCGTTCGCAAGTGCTTGGATTCATGCGCTTAATGACGTTTGATATCACAGCGACAACCAACACCGAGAATACAAGCCTTCCCCAAAATATCGTGTAGAAATCAGCCCCGATGAGTAGGATCAACAACGTATCTTCAATTAAACTGTGGAGCAAGTTGAGCAGCATGATTGCGGTGAATACGTCTCTTGCTGAGATATGCCCTTTCTTAGCTTCATTGATTAATAAGCCGCCACCAAACGAAAGGCCGAGCGTGATTCCTATTATTGTTAGGTTTGTTGCGTCTTTGCTGATTCCCAGCACTCTTAACAATGGTCTCAGTAATACTGCCATGAGTTTCTCAATACCTAGAACCTTTAAGATCTTGAGTAACAGTAATAGTGCTGAGATTACCATGAAGATAACCGCAAAGTTCTTGAACTGTTCAAGCGCCCAACCAAGATAACTCGTGTCTCCAGATACTTCCGGTTGCCAAAGCACGGTTGCTGGGTAGTTGAGCCAGTCTCCGTATTGATAACTGAGGTTGAGTAGCCATGCCAGCACTAAGCCTCCACCCACTCTCACCGATAGGGTAGCCAGCCAGTTAACACCTGCTTTTTTGGCAATTGCGCCTTCAATTGGCAATGAGTGAGCAAGGAGCATCATGCTGCCTAAAATTGAAGCTTGAGCAACCGTTAAGGGAACATCGGAATTAATAAGAATAATCAGCCCCGCATAGATGTTAGTGAGTATGGTTGTTGCCCATACCAAGCCCATTTCTTTGGGTAATCCGACGCTTTCCATTATAGGGCTTAGCCATTCGCTAAGAATCATTATGCCGCCAAGCTCTTCGACGACTTTTATCAATATGATGATTGGAATCATGATACGGAAAAGCGTCGAAGTGACATCGAAGATTTCTTTGAGGAGCTCTTTGAAAAATTGATAGGTTGATTTCATTGTTACGACCATAACTCGTTGTGTTGTATAAAAAGATCTTACCGCGATTGTTGTGATTATTATTTCAAAAATAACCTATAAAGTTGCCTATAATTTTTAAATTGCCTTAAAGTAAGAAATTATCAATCAAAAAATCATGGTTTAAGAAATTATGGAAATAGACCGTATAGATAGAAGCATATTGGTAGAGCTTCAGAAGAATAACCGGATCCCTAATCAGTCGTTAGCCGAGATCGTAGGGCTATCACCTCCTGCTTGCTTAAAGCGAGTGAAACGATTGAGGCAAGAGGGCGTGATCGTCGGTGATGTTTCGATCATTAATCCTGAGCTTACTGGCAGCAAGATGACCCTAGTTGTGTCCGTTGAAATGGAGCGCGATCGAGGGGATATCTATCAAATTTTTCGCCATTCTATTTCTAAGGCGTCAGAGGTTACTCAGTGCTATCAGATATCAGGCAGCTTTGATTTTATGTTGATTGTTACGGTGAAAGATATACAAGCTTACGAAGACTTTGTTGAACGAGTATTGCGCAAAGATCTGAATATTCGCAAGTTCCATACCTCCGTCTCTATGAGAACAGTGAAATTTACCACTGCAGTTAACTTAGATGAGTCATGACCTTTAGCCAGATAGAGGTGTGAATAATTAGATCAAAGGCATAATAGTTAGGGAAGAGGCTTAGCGTTTAGAGTTTTGTGAGGTGCATTGGTTATTTTTGTATAAATAGCAGTCATTTACACAAAATGTTACGTTCGCATTTTGTAAGAACTTTAATAATTGTATATATTCCTCGGCTACAATAATAGTTAACAAAAGTTAATATAATGACAGCCAGCTCTCCTTCTCAATCTCGTGAAACGCTTTTAAGCGAAAATGAACAACTTGTCTCAACTACTGACCTTAAAGGTGTGATTACCTATAGTAATGACGCTTTTTGTCGCATTGCAGAATACAACCAAGATGAATTACTTGGGCAAAACCATAATATTGTTAGGCATGGTGATATGCCTAAAGCGGCTTTTGCCGATATGTGGGTGAATCTAACACAAGGCAAGGCGTGGCGCGGGATCGTAAAAAACAAAACTAAATCCGGTGGGTACTACTGGGTTGATGCTTACGTTACCCCTATTTATGATGGCGGGAAGGTGAGTGGCTATCAGTCTGTTCGTGTTAAGCCGAAAAGCGAGTGGGTGCAAGTTGCGGATAAGGCCTATCAAAGCTTGTTGAAAGCTGAGACGTCAGGTCGCCAATGGTCACTACAGATCAGTGACAGTGTTCGTTACGCAGTGTTACTTGGCTCTTTGGCTGCGCCTCTGATTTCAAATCTTGTAGAAGTAGGGCAAGCATCGCAGTGGATATTGAGTCTTCTTCCTGTCTCTGCTCTAGCACTGCTTTTCCGACAAGAGCTCATTGATACTCCATTACAGTTGAAAAAACTGCAATCTAAATTCGATAGTGTCAGTCGCCTTGTCTATTCAGGTAATCGTCAGTTCTCTGTTGCCGATTTTCATCTCAAGCTGCTGTCTGCCCGAATCCGCACTGTATTAGGTCGTATGACAGACTCAGCGAAACCATTGCAAGATTTAGCCGATAACCTTAATGCGACGTCATACCAAGTCACTGAAGCGCTCGATCAGCAGACAAAAGATATTCTTCAGGTACGTGAAGCAACTGAAGAGGTTGAGGTGACCGCCAATGAAGTCTCTACTCGTACAGAAGAAGCTCACCAAATTGTTGATGTGACCTTGCAAACTTGTGCAGGTGCTAAAGAGAGCATTGATCAAACCCATCGTAACCTTGAAAATTTGGCATCTCAGGCGGAGAAAGCGACGCACACGACTTACCAATTGAGCGACCAAGCGCAAAGCGTGAGCAAGATAATGGAAGAGATTGGTGGAATCGCTGAGCAAACTAACTTGTTGGCACTTAACGCTGCGATTGAAGCGGCAAGAGCAGGCGAGCAAGGAAGAGGCTTTGCAGTTGTTGCCGATGAAGTACGTGCGTTATCTGGGCGAACGTCAAAGGCCACAGTTCAGATTAAAGAGAGCATCGATACCATGCTGGCGACGATTGAAAGCTGGCAGAAAGATATTCTGGCGAACAGAGACCAAACAGACGCGTGCGGTGATGTTGCGAAGGTGAGCGCAGAGCGTTTATCTGAAGTTGAAAATCTAATGCAATCGATGAATGAATTGATGCAATCTGTTGAAAGCTCTGCTCATAAACAACGTGAACTATCGAGCGAAGTGAACCTGCATATGCAGTCTATTGCATCTACCGCAGAGCAAAACTTGGTTGCAACACATTCCGTGAAAGACCACTCCACAGAGCTAAAAGAGCAAGTGAATGAGTTCTATCACTTAGCGAAGCGCTTCGAAGAAAAATAGCGGTTAGATTTTAGAGTAATGAGAAATAAGAGAAGCCTTGCGAAACTAGCAGGGCTTTTTTGTGGCTCAAAAGAGCAGATTACAAAAACAGAAAGCCCCCAATAATTGATGTCCAACTGTTGGGGGCAGTTCATAATGCAGGCTCTTTAGTGTGTTTAGTAAAGGGCTAATTTAACGTGTGATTATGTGCGCTCTGCCAAGTATGCTTCGTAGTCTGGGATCTCAATGATCACTTCTTCTTCAAGCAGTGAAGAGTTAAACAGGAAGTTAGCGGTAGCGCGGTTGGTTGCTACAGGGATGTTCCAAACACTTGCGATACGAAGCAGTGCTTTTACGTCCGGGTCGTGTGGTACGGCATTTAATGGATCCCAGAAGAAAATCATCATATCGATCTTGCCTTCAGAGATAAGCGCACCAAGTTGTTGGTCACCGCCCATTGGGCCACTGATCATACTCTTAATCGCTAAGCCTGTTTCTTTACTGAGTAGAGAACCTGTCGTGCCCGTTGCATAAAGGAAGTGCTTTTGTAGTTTTTCTTTGTTCTCTTTGACCCATCTTAATAGCTCAGGTTTGAAATGGTCATGAGCGACCAAAGCGATATTCTTATGCGTTGGCATAGTACGCGTCGTTTTTTGCATGGATGTTCCCTAAATGATTGATTCGTTTTTATTGTTTTGAGTTCTTTAGTCAATATAGCACTAAGGATTCACACTGAATACCGGGCGAAACTCAGAAGGTGACAATGAGTCGGCGATAATTTGATCTTTGAGTGTTGCTGGTGTCAGTGCCTCAATCATGGGTGCACTATGTTTTTCATAAGGTTGACCACGCAAGTAATTGGTGGCTTGCTTTACCGACAAGCGACCTTGTTCAACCATTTTATCTGTTGGTGCAAAAAGCACCTTGTTACGAAGCAAACCGCGGTAGATTCCGTGACTTAAGTAACTTGAAATTAACCCAATATCTTTGGTTTTACCCGCAGCTCTTAGTTCACTTATCGCAGCTTCAATCGCGACTGCACTTCCGACAATATATTGAATATCCGGTTGTTCGATGACTTGTTGTACCAAGTTTCTTTGCAGTTCTTTATCGTTGTCTGCCCAATAGCTGATCGCGATTTTGATATCGCTCGATTTGATTGCATCATAAAACCCGAGCGCCACAGGTTTAGTGCCACCGCTTGCTTGTGGGCCAAGTAATAGGGCGATAGGTGTTTCTCCTGACCCTTTTGGATGTCTTTTCGACAAAAACTCTCCGACTTGGAAGCCCATTTGATACCAGTCGACACCGACCGTGCCTTTTAATACTCTTTGTTGCTCTTTATTGACGGTTAACTCATTGACTGTGGCAAACACAGGGGTTGCTCCGACCCAGTTGGTCAGATTCTCATGGTAAGCGTCAGGCGAAACGGTGCCTAAAATAATGGCATCAGCTCCCCACTGCGTGCAAAGCACCAGTTGTGAGGCCTGTTTGGCTACGTTGGGGTAACCGCCAGCTTCCAAAACTCTAAGTTCGACTTGTTGCTTTTCTGCTTCTGAGACCATTCCGTAGTTAACCGATAACCAATAAGAGTCTTTTAGGTGCGGATAAATGGCACAAATTTTTTCTTTTTGTGATGTGGCTTCTGCCGGTTTTATTGGGCTCAAAGGCTCACTAGCACTTGCTACAGTGGTGACTGATGCTAGTAATGAGAGAAGAATTTTTGAAGTTAAAGGTCTAGATAGCATGAATTGCCGTTTTATTGGTTTTAGATAAGAAACACTGCAAAATATAGCGTATTCTGCATGGGTAAAGAAGAACGTTTTAAGGTTTAGAGTTTATGTTGTTAGCTTCAGCGAGTATTGGACGCAAGCTACTCGCCTCATTCTTAGTGATGGCCCTGTTGGTTTTATTGTCTGCATTGATCGGTGTTTCTGGTTTTAGCTTTGTAGCAAAGACTGAAAGAAACGTCGTCGATTCTGCTCTTCCTGCCATGATCGAAGCTCGTCAAGTGTCTGAGTTGAGTAACCGTATTATTTCGTCTGTACAAACGCTTTCTAATGCGAGAAATGAAGCAGAAAGAAAAGAGGCGGGGACTATGTTGTTCGGTCAACTTGAGTCGCTTCTTCAGCATATCAAAGAACTTGGCGTCGACAGCTTTGATTCCCAACTTCTTAATAAACTCGAAAACAATGTCCAAAGTGTTATTAATACACTGGCTGAGTTGGGCGTGTCAGTTGAACGTAAGCTTTGGTTAAACAAGGAACTGTCTTCTCGTGTTGAAGAGATGCGTCTACTTGCGGAAGAGCTAGAACAGCTAACCCGAACCCAAGTGTTGAACACGGCCACCATCGCAGTTGCCAACGTTACACACATTTATGATCTACTAGAAACCAAGCAAACTGATAAAGCCTACCAAGCCTTAGATGCGCTTGTTGAGGTAGACCTTGATTTGTCTGAACGCTTGCATGAATTACATTTGTTGGCGTACAAAATGCTTAATCAAATTGAAGAAACGCAGACTGTCACTAACGTTGAACGTATTCATCAAATCCAATCTGAGTTTGAATCTAATCTAAGAATTATGGCGCGCCGTGTGAAAGCGGTCGAAGACCCGACTCGTTCAGCGCAGATGTCTCAGCTTCTTGAAGAATTAAGAAAACGCCAAGTCGTGTTCGATATATCGCTAGAACAATATGAGAACACCAAAAAATCTGAATTTCTGATGCAAAATACGCTGGAGCTGTTTTCGCAACTGAATACAACGGTTAACCAATTGATCGACGATTCGAATCTAAGTACCAAAAAAGCGGTTGATGAGCTGACTAGCACGCTGAATCTAGCTCAATGGTCGTTGTCGGTGATTTCGGTTATTGGCTTGGTTATCGTTGCCGTTATTGTGTGGCGAGTTGTTTATATCTCGGTGGTTAAACGTCTTACTGAATACTCTTCAGCTTTGATGTCTATCGCTCAGGGGCGCCTGAATATCGATATCTCGGTTAAAGGTAATGATGAACTGGCTCATATGGGTGAGGCTATTATTACAGCGAGAAATACGGCACAGGCGCTACAAGTGGTAGCAGTTGGAGAAGCGAAGGCGAAACGTGAGCTCGAAGAACATAAAGAGCACTTAGAAGAATTGGTCACCGACCGAACTTATCAACTGCAAAAAACCAATGAGAAGTTGAATGTCGAGGTGGAAAATCACGCTAAGGCTCGTAATGCCGCAGAGCAAGCAAGCCGGGCTAAGTCCGCCTTCCTCGCGACGATGAGCCATGAAATACGAACACCGATGAACGGTGTATTAGGTACGGCTCGATTACTTAAAGATACTGGGCTAGATCCTTTGCAATCGGGTTATGCCGATATCATTAACCGCAACGGCAAGAATCTTCTCGCCATTTTGAATGACGTGCTTGATTATTCAAAGATAGAAGCGGGGCATTTAGAAATTCGCACGGCTTCGTTTGATCTCTACCAGATGGTTAAAGATACCTACCAACTAATGGAGGGACGTGCTGCTGAGAAGAAACTTAATTTCGATTTCCATATTGAAAGTAACGTACAACGTTATTGGCGTGGTGATGTAACACGAATCAGCCAAATTTTGAACAATCTGGTTGGCAATGCGATTAAGTTCACTGAAACAGGCTCAGTCGATATCTTTATCAGCTTAGATATAGAAGATGAAAATCGAGTGATGTTTGAAGTGTCAGACACGGGGGTTGGCATTGATAGCAAAGAGCAAGCTTGTCTGTTTGATGCATTCACCCAAACCGGTAGTGGTCGCAATAAAACTGGCGGCACTGGGCTAGGGCTAGCGATCAGCAAAAGTATCATGCAAGCAATGAACGGTGATATTGGTGTTCATTCCGAAGAAGGTGAAGGTAGCCAATTCTGGTTCTCAGTACCTTTGTTCGCGGGTGAGAAGATTGAAACGAAAGCACCGACTATTGAAGCTTGTATCCGTGCCAAAGTATTGTTGATTGAAGATAACCCTGTTAACTGCATTGTTGCTGAAGGATTTCTGAATAACCTAGGCCATGACGTTGTGATGGCGACAACAGGAGAAGAGGCCAGAGCTATATTCAGTGAGCAGGCGTTTGATATTGCGTTGGTAGACATTAACCTACCCGATTGTGATGGCATAGAGCTGATTCAACAGTTAAAAGCGATTCTAGAACAAACGTCCACGGCTGAGCCGATAAATATACCACCTATGGTGGCGGTGTCGGCGCATGTATTCAATGAAGAAGTCGAAAGCTATTTAGCATCAGGGTTCGATGGTTTCTTGCCTAAGCCGTTGGAGAAAGAGGCTCTTTCTCAGCTCATCGTTACTCAACTCGATGGTAAAGCACTGTTGTTACCACAGCCTGATCCGAACGATGCTGTTTGCAAACAAAACTATAAACGCGTAATTGAGAGTAACAGTGATGAACGGAACGCCACACAGGTGGCTGATGTTTTGGCTAATCACACGGCTACCATTGATGCTCAATATGATACCCAAGACCGAGGAGATGCTCCGGTGAAATTGATTGATTCCAAAGTGATAGAGGGTGATCTGTCGATTCTTGGATTAGAGAAAATGAAACAGATCGTTGCGCTGTTTGATGAAAGCAGTGACCTGACCTTGAATGAATTAGCTGAGGCTAGTCAAGCGGATGATGGACGAGAAGTGAAGTCCTTGGCGCACAAACTTAAAGGGTCGGCGGGTAGTTTGGGTCTATCAGCACTGTACAGCTTGTGTCAGAGCATTGAAGCAAGCGAAGAACCATTATTGCAGTATCGAGATAACGACCAAGCTTTATCGGAACTAGTTAGAGATTCGTTGAAGGCACTTGTGCCCTATGTTTCCGTTTAACGATGTGAGCCTGTTTTAAGCTTATACTTAATCTGCAAGCTAAATAAAAAATCCTCTGAACGACTATTCGTCAGAGGATTTTTTCTAGCATGTGTACCAATGGTTCTCTAAGAAAGACTCACCAAGATTCCAAGCAATATAGCCGACGCTTGAGGCAATATAGTCAATGCTCAAAAGCTAGAATCAAGGTATACCGTTTACTCGCTATCTATTTTTACTATCTATTCTCAAAACGGTTGTAATCCAATAAACCAAACTCAATCGGTTGATCTTGTTGATACCAACGGTGAACTCGGTCGCTGAATGGCCAAAACTCAGGCGAACTGCGTCGTACTGCAAACTTATCCAGTAACGCGACGTAATCTTTTTCTGTGTCCAAGCTTTGCAGTGCTTTAACCAGAGTCGGTATATCGCGCTCAGTTAATGACAGATAAGCGGCAGGGTAGCTACCTATAACCCCACGTACCAGTGTTAAGTCGTCATTGGCGTAATCTCGATTACCCTCTTCATTGAACAGGCTTGAAATGTTGCTGTGAGCGTTATTGTGAATCATAGTGAACAGCTGCTCATCGCCGCTCTCGCTTTCAATCATGATCGTCACTAATTGAGGCACATGACGCAGACCAACTCCCTTAATCAAATTCACTTGTTTGAGCAGAGCTTCGTTTTTCCGGCTGAACCCTGTTTCGACAATATCAAAGCGATTATCGAGGATCGGCGCGAGCTTATCTTTGATCATATTAAGCAGTTCACGCTTAGGATTTGTCGTTTTGTATATCACGTTGGTTGGCTGGTCAAAAGGTGCAATATTGCGCTGCAAGTAGTCGCTCAACTGTGAGCTTTGGTTTTCATACCAACTTGAGTGTTCAATGTGTCGCACGTCTTTTGGAAGAAGGGTCAAGAAGTTACTCTCACCCTCAAGGCGCAAGAAGTCCATAAACATGCGGGTAATCAGTTGGTGGCCGAAGTTACCGTAGACATCAAAACCAGCAACGAGAAGGTAATGGATACGTTCTAGAAGGGCGTAATCAAGAATCCACGCTGTCTTGGGTTGTGGGCCAACTAAACCTTGAACAACTGAAGCGCTATCAAAGTGTCTAAAGATAGTAAGCGCGGCATTAGGGTTCGTGCCATTGCCATCCCAAATGATATCTGTGTCTAGATTTACGCCGCTATCAAACCATTGATTGGTGAAGTCTGATTTCGCATTAAGGTATCGAGCTTGCTGCTTCGCGTAGCTCACCCAGTTTGTGACAGGGACAGTGTTGCTTTCTAGTTCACTAGGCAGCTTTAGGTTTTGCTTCTGGTTGGCATAAAACTGATTAATTTCAGGCAGATCCGCTTTATCAGGATCGATGAATAGTACCCAGAATCTATCATTGATCACGTTGAGTGCCAGCTGCCCGCGACACACCGGCCCCTTGATAAAGGCCATGATGGTGTTTTGTGCATTGTCCAGCATGAAATGGAAGCGCGAGTTCACCGGAAGAGCTTCAAACGAAGTCATTGGATTCGCCGCGACGTCAATCGCGTAGCTAGGAAGTTGTTTGACAGCGTAACGAGCATCCACAAACCATGTGTTCCAATTGTTCAGGCGTTCTTCATTTAATGCAAAAGGCATGTGTGTTTTGTGGACGATGGTGCCTTGCTCTGGAATCAGGCGATAATAAACCCGATCCACTTTTGGATCGTCGTAAGGTCGACGACTCGTGATGCGTTGAACCGCTTCACCAGGAGGCGTCGCAGAACGAACCAAGGTGAAGAAGCGTGTTGGCTGAGCTATATCAGAGAAGTAGAGGTGTGATAGAAACAGATGTTCATAGATATAACGTGCTGAAAGCTGGCTTTTATTGTCACTCTTATTGAGAAAGCTCTCGTAGATATCAACGAGCTCTTGTTCCGCATCATTCAGTGGAATATGGTCGTTCATTAATGCGCCATTTTCCAACCAGCTCATTAAAGTCGCGTATTCCGTTTTATCTAAGTTCGGCATGCCATAAGGCATTCCCCATGTCGGGTAATCTCTTTCGTATTGAGCGTACTCTTCAATGGTTGGACACTGTTGGTCGCGATCGGTTGAAAAGTCGAAGCCTTCAAGTTGCGTTTGATCTGGAAGAGGGTGATTTTCTTTTTGCATCAACATACGAGAAACAAGCCCAGCATCAAGGTTAGCCGTTGAATTCTGCATACGCTCGTTAAGCACTGGATGAAAATCCGCATCACGCCACTCTTGTGTGGTTATCGCGTCTTCAAACAGGCGGGTAGGGGCTGAGGCGGTTAAACGGGTGCCTTGATAAACGAGTGCTTTACTAGCCCCTCGGTCGATACCTTCAACTGAAGACATTTTGAGCTGGCAAGGTGCATCATAACAAGCGTGGCAAACAACACAGCGGCTATCAATGATAGGTTTGACTTCGTCAATGAAATGCTGTGCTTGAGATGAAAGAATAGGCGCTTGGCGATCACGGACTTGTTGTTCACCAAAGAGCTGATCGAAGTTCAACCCCGCGTAGACGGCACAACCTGAGAAGACGCTAACAAAAGCTAAAATGAAGAGTTTTTTCAAATTCATACGTATTAAAGATTAGGCATTTTCTCTAATTATATCGAAAATGATTGAAAAAGCTCATGTTCTGACTATTTTATAGATAAGATATTGATGTAAGTTATTTACTAGAGACTAGAGACTAGAGACTAGAGACTAGGCAACTATCTAATGATTGACGTAGTAAACCGAGAATGGAACAGATAATCGCTCGAACTCTTTGATCCATCGCCACTGGTTGTCTTGCAATTTATCGCCGGGCCCTTTGACCTCAATCCAATGAAACTCTTTGTCCTTGAATGCAATCAAATCCGGCATCCCAGTTCTAAATAGCTTTAAATCACTCAATATCACTTTGAAAAGATCAACAATCAAGGCGTTGGGAATAGCCTCCATACTGTGCTCGACGAGTGATCTGGGGAAGTAGTTCCAATGAACAAATGGATTGGCGATACCGCGCTTCTGGTCATAAATATTGAGTAAGTGGTTCGGCCCATGCTTGAATATAGTCTGAAACACCGTTTCGACCTGTTCGGCTCGTTTGTCTACGAAATCGGAATGGTACAGATCCAGAGGTCGATGTTGGTATCGATTGATAAAGGCGCCTTCAACATCTGCAAAAATGACCTCCCAGAAAGCCAAGCCGAACAAGCCACATAAAAAACTGTTCTCAGAGAAGTAGACATTCCATCCTTGGCTTTCAAAGTGCTGCGTTACCGCAAGCTCGACTCGCGTTTGGCTTAGGTCTAACTCCAGTTTTATCTCTTTGCAGTTAGGTTTTATGGTTCGTGAAACTTTGTGCCCCTTCTTTGTAGATAACATTTGCTTGCGTAATAACCTTTGCTCAAGCTTAGCCGCGACTTCCAACTCTGACACATCCGATGGAGTAGCTTTCATTTGCGTGACAATGTCACACATCAAGTCTAACTCGTCTTGCTTGTCATAGATGCGCGCAAGTCGTTCTCTGCTCGGAGGAAGTACAGATTGTTTGAACCAAAAGATAGCTTGGTCGTTTTGGTTGAGCCTTTCTAGATCGCGCGCGATATCGTTGATCAAACGCGATCGTTTTCTGGCACTGCTCCTGTGCTCCGATTCAGCGGGTATCGATTGTAAAAGGAGTTCAAGAAACTCTGGGTCTTTACGGTCGCCCTCAGAATATTGGCGTTGAATATCGCGCATCTGGATCAGTTGATTGAGTTGATCTCTTGAAGTGAAGAAGCGGCGCTGCTTGCTTAATGGGTAGTTCTCAAAGGTATTGAGCCCAAGATCGCTTAAGACGAACTGGCTTAAGTCTTGATAGGTGTTAGCAAAGAAGAGTAACAGCAAAACATCAATAACTTGAGATTCGACAACGTAAATACAATCGAACGACAAGTTTTGGAACTGATCAAAAGGTTGGTGATCAAGTAACGCCAAGAGTTCGTCTTTCTTCGCTGTCTTATTGTTTTTAAGAGATGGAAATGCGCTCAACAGCTCTGGTTTAGTGAGTAAATGCAATCCTAGTTCGACATTGCTAATGACAAGGTCATGTTGTTCGGTGGGATGACTTAACGCAATAAAGCCTGAGGTGCTTAGCTCTTGTAGTGCGGTATTCAAATCAGAAATCTCAACATAGTTGAGTTTATCGCTGCGAAACCAACGGCCTTTACGAGAAAGCAAACGAACCATTAAGCATTGGCTTGAAACGGAAAGACGTTTGTATGCGGACAACCAACGACATTCATCGTCACTTAGAAGATCGGTATAGAGCGTTTGAGCGTGTTCAACCAACCGATTGAAGTTGTCGAGATAATAAGTAGGGGGGAGCTGAAGATTGGTTTCTATCGTCAATGGTTCATCGCTTGATACAAAAAGAGCCTAACCCTAAGGTTAAGCTCTTCAGTAACAAATTCAATCTTTTCTGATGATTAAGCTTGAGATGCTTTTAGTTCAGAAACTTTAGCTTCAGAGATTGGCTTAGTGACGATTGCAAGAACAATACACACTGCCATCATAGCTGCAGAGATTGTGTAAGCTAGGCCGTAACCTTCGCCGTTTGTCATTGAGTAACCAACAACTGCTGCACCGATAGCGCCGCCGATACCCCATGCCGTGTAAAGCACGCCGTAGTTAGTACCGTAGTTTTTCAGGCCGTAGAACTCAGCAGTAAGTGTTGGGAATACTGCTAGAAGCGTACCGTAACCAACAGCTGCGATAGCCGTGCCAATGATTAGCGTGAATTCAGAGTTGAACGTAGCGAATAGAGCCATGTTCGCCCCTTGAAGGATGAACGCTAGAAGTAGAGTACGTACGCCACCGATTTTATCTGCAAGCATACCCGCAGCAACACGGCCGCCTGAGTTGAACACAGCAAGGATAGACGCTAGGTAAACTGCGTTTGGTAGGTTCGCTTGAACGCTAGCAATCGTAGTGATGTTACCGATGATCATAAGACCAACAGAAGCAGCAAATGCGTACATGATCCATAGAGAGTAGAACTGAGGAGTCTTCAGCATTACTTTCCAAGTTAGGTCTTCAGTCTTCTTAACTGCCTTAGGTGCTTGGCCTGCTTTTACTTTAGGCTCAGCTGGCGTGTAATCCGCTGGTGGGTTGTTGATTGTTGCTGCTAGAGGTACTGCAATCGCAAGTACGCCGGCACCAAGAATCATAAAGCTTGTTTGGATACCCATGCTGTCGATTAGCGCAGAAGTGAGTGGTGCTAGGTAAATAGCAGCAAGACCAAAACCTGCAGCGATTAGACCGTTAACCATACCTTTCTTCGAAGAATGGAACCATTTCATTGCTGATGGCGAAAGACATGCGTAACCAAAGCCGATACCAGCACCTGTCATCACACCAAACGTTAGATTTAGCATCATAGGAGTCGTAGCGAAACCAGAAGCAATCATACCTAGACCAGTAAGCGCTGTACCAAGAATAAGGATCTTACGTGGACCCATACGGTCTTGTAGGATGCCTGCAACAAGAAGACAAACAGAGAATGTGATAGTTGCAATAGCGTAAGGTGCAGATGCTTCAGCAGCACTCCAACCAGCTTCGGTGACTAGCGCCTTGTTAAATACACTCCAAGCATACAGGATGCCAAGACAAAGGTTGATACAGAAGCCTGCTAGCAGGATACGTGATGCTTTATCAATCTTGCTCATTTTTATTCTCAGTTTTGTCGTTGGTTAGTGGTGAGCCACTTAACTAAAGACGGGTTATTGTGATTGTTTCTTCAAAATTAGTTTGCGTTTATCAACAGACAGCGCAAAAGAGCGCGGATTATAACCAATAAAAATGTGATTGGAATCTCTTTTTCCATTTTTGGTAAATAAACTCAAACTTGTTAATAAGTTGTTTTTTATTGGTTTTGCAATTGTATTTAATACCTTTCTGTTTTGTTCTTTTTAACGTGGCGAGCCTATTTTTTAAGGTGTTCTTCGATAAGTATTTCTGAATTGCCACGTATTCCGTGCGGATATCACAGAGTTACGAATTATTTTAATTATTTTCTAAGGTTAATTTTGTGTAACAAAATAAATCGAAGTGGAGCTTTGTCCATATGAGACAAGGAGTAACGGAGTTTTATTAAAAACAAAATGTTAACCAGTTGTTACAGGTGGTTTTTGGCGGTACCTTTGCTTACATTTTGTTCGATTAGAGGGGTTGTGTTGTTGAAAAAAAGTGGGAAAATAGTACGCAAACTGAGATTCCAAATTTGAAAGGATGCGTTTCCAACTTATGGCGAGGCGAGTATTATGAAACTGTTTTTAATTCTATTGATGTCAATTTCTGGTGGTGTAGCGGCAGC
>NZ_AJZM02000149.1 GCF_000272405.2 Vibrio tasmaniensis 1F-187 | reverse complement strand
ACCGCTCTTCCGATCTCTGCGAAGGCCTGGAATTGTTTTACGCGTGTCTAATAGGCGGCATTCTGTGTGTTTGATTTTGTCAGCGTAGATTGCTGTCGCCGTCGCACAACCAGATAGTGTTTGAATGAAGTTCATTGCGTTACGCTCACCGGTTAAAAGTGCGCGAGCAGGTCCTGTTAGCGTGCAAAGTGTTTGGTTTGGTTCAACTTTGTCACCGTCTTCTACGTTCCACTCGACAGTGACTTCACCGCCCAATTGCTTAAACACTTCATCAGCCCAAGCTTTACCACAGAACACACCGCGCTCACGGGTAATGATGGTTGCGCTGTTGATTGCGTCTGCAGGGATTAGACTTGCCGTAATATCAGCCGCTGGATCTAACGTTCCACCTAGATCTTCTTTGATGGTCTCAGCGACTGCGCGAGTGATCTCTAGCGGCAGTTGCTCTTTTAAGTAATCAAGGCGTTGGTGGCTGTTATGTGTGTTTTTCATCGCAAATCTAATCTTGAAAGGGAGTGGGAATGGAATGATACTCTTGCTTAACTTCAAATTAAAGAGGCTAGCGCGACTGCTCTATGGGCAAAGTCACAATCTTATTGCGCTAGTAGAAAAGAAAGCGAGACTAAGATGACGATGAGCTCCAACGGATGGTACGACAATGCTCGGCATGTTCCTTCTCCGTATTTTGATGCTAGACCCAGCACCGACGATATCTCTCTGCTGGTGGTTCATAACATTAGTTTACCACCGGGCCAATTTGGCGGCCCTTACATTGAACAGTTTTTCACGGGCAAACTTGATCCGGCAGATCATCCATTTTTTAAAGTGATTCATCAAATGGGCGTTTCGGCACATTGCTTGATTCGCCGTGATGGTGAGGTGGTACAGTTTGTGTCATTTCTTGACCGAGCTTGGCACGCAGGCCAGTCGAGCTTTTCGGGGCGTAAAAGGTGTAATGATTACTCGATTGGTATTGAGCTGGAAGGAAGCGACTTTATCGCTTATACAGAGCAGCAGTACCAAGCGCTTTCTCGATTAACAGAAACGATCGTATCGACTTTCCCTCAAATAACCACCGAGCGTATCACTGGTCATCAATATATAGCCCCGCTACGCAAAACTGACCCTGGTTTGGTTTTCGACTGGCAGAAGTTTAAAGGCGAACTCAAGGTTTAAGCCTCATTATCGAAGATGCTCTTATTGTTGCTGGTGGTTGAATAGTCAACGCCTAGCATAATGACTTGTGAATTTTTGTTGTTGCGATGTAAATAAAGTGGTTAGGGGGAGGGCGTCAATAAATCGAGAGTGTGACGAGCTTATCAAACGATCTAATATTAAAACTTATGAACAGGATTTCTACCTCTAATGTGCGCTTGGTTTGATTTTTAATCAAGTGGCACTCATCTTTCTGAAACAATCCATTTTTATCCTGAAACTTTCTAGCACGGATACTCCCCAAAAGTATTACCCCTGTAAATGGTAAGACCAAATTGGTTGCTGTTTTAAATTTCATTTGTTAAATCAGGGTTAATTCGTGCTGTGTTCTATGATTCAGGTCAATTTTAGTCTGGACAGTGGCGTTTTAATTATGTTAATTTCTGCCCAACTTAAAATTGGTAATACCAATTGTCAGCGAAGAAAAAGAAGAACAACAAACTATGGCTTATCAAAGGATTCGTCAGCCAAAACTCTCGGACGTTATCGAACAAGAGTTAGAAAGGTTGATAGTGGAAGGAACACTGGCTCCAGGGCAGCAGCTGCCGCCTGAGCGTGAACTGGCGAAACAGTTCGATGTGTCTCGTCCTTCAATCCGAGAAGCGATACAACGTTTAGAAGCAAAACGCTTGCTTACTCGCCGTCAAGGTGGAGGTACGTTTGTTAGCGAAAATATCTGGAAAAGCTTTTCAGATCCTTTGCTTAATTTGTTGTCCTCCCATTCTGAAACCCAACTAGACTTGTTGGAATCGCGTCATGCGATGGAAGGGATTTCGGCTTACTTCGCGGCATTACGTGGTACTGATGAAGACTTTGCTCGAATTCAAGCATGCCAAGAAAAAATTCGCGGTGCGCAAGATAAGGGTGATATTGAAGCCGAGTCTGCAGCTGTGATGGCTTTTCTTATTGCTTTAACAGAGGCAGCGCACAATGTGGTGTTATTGCACATTGTTCGTAGTTTGGCTCCGTTACTCGAACAAAACGTCTTAGAAAATTTAAAACTGTTGCATCGTCGTAAAGACGTTGTGGAGAAAGTGAGTATACATCGAGCTAACATTGTAGATGCGATCGTTTCAGGACAGCCAGAACAGGCGCGTGAAATGTCACACTCTCATTTAGCTTACATCGAAGAAACATTGATGGATTTGACTAAAGAAGAGTCGCGCCGCGAACGTTCTTTACGTCGAATCCAACAGGGTAAATAGTCGTAATACTTCGGCTTTTTACGTGTTTAGTAGAATCCAACTAACAAAAAGGATAGATCGCCATGTCTGACATGAAGCATGACGTTGATGCTCTGGAAACTCAAGATTGGTTAGAAGCTCTTGAGTCAGTAGTACGTGAAGAAGGTGTAGAACGTGCACAGTTTTTACTAGAACAAGTTCTAGATAAAGCGCGTTTAGATGGTGTTGATATGGCTACAGGCATCAACACGAACTACATCAACACAATTCCAGCAGCACAAGAGCCAGCTTACCCTGGTGACGTAACTCTTGAGCGTCGTATTCGTTCGATTATTCGCTGGAACGCAATCATGATTGTATTGCGTGCTTCTAAGAAAGACCTAGACCTTGGTGGTCACATGGCTTCTTACCAGTCAGCTGCTGCGTTCTACGAAGTATGTTTTAACCACTTCTTCCGTGCTCCAAACGAGACCGACGGTGGCGATCTAGTTTACTACCAAGGTCACATCTCTCCTGGTATCTACTCTCGTGCATTCGTTGAAGGTCGTCTAACTGAAGAACAGCTAGATAACTTCCGTCAAGAAGTTGATGGTAAAGGTATCCCTTCATACCCGCACCCTAAACTAATGCCTGAATTCTGGCAGTTCCCAACAGTATCTATGGGTCTAGGCCCTATCTCTGCTATCTACCAAGCGCGCTTCCTTAAGTACCTTGAAGGTCGTGGCATGAAAGATACTTCAGGTCAGCGTGTATACGCGTTCCTAGGTGACGGTGAGATGGATGAGCCAGAATCACGTGGTGCTATCTCTTTCGCTGCGCGTGAGAAGCTAGACAACCTATGTTTCCTAATCAACTGTAACCTACAGCGTCTAGACGGCCCTGTAATGGGTAACGGTAGCATCATCCAAGAACTTGAAGGCCTATTTAAAGGCGCAGGTTGGAACGTTGTTAAAGTTATCTGGGGTAGCAACTGGGATTCTCTACTAGCTAAAGACACGACTGGTAAGCTTCTTCAACTAATGAATGAAACTATCGATGGTGACTACCAAACATTCAAATCTAAAGATGGCGCATACGTACGTGAGCACTTCTTTGGTAAGTACCCAGAAACAGCTGCACTAGTTGCAGACATGACTGACGACCAAATCTTCGAACTGAAACGTGGTGGTCACGATTCTTCTAAACTGTTCGCTGCATTCAACAATGCAAAAGAGACAGGTGGTAAACCAACAGTAATCCTAGCTAAGACAGTTAAAGGTTACGGTATGGGTGAAGCTGCAGAAGGTAAGAACATCGCTCACGGTGTTAAGAAGATGGACATGACTCACGTACAATACCTACGTGACCGTCTAGGCCTACAAGACATCCTTTCTGATGAGAAAGTATCTGAGCTTCCTTACCTAACACTGAAAGAAGGTTCAGCTGAGTACGAATACCTACATGCTCGTCGTAAAGCACTACAAGGTTACACTCCTCAGCGTCTGCCAAAATTCACTCAAGAGTTCAAAGTTCCTGAGCTAGACGCATTCGCACCTCTACTGGGTGAACAGAAGCGTGATATCTCTACAACGATGGCTTATGTACGTACGCTTAACATCCTTCTTAAAGATAAGAACATTGGTAAGAACATTGTTCCTATCATCTGTGATGAAGCTCGTACATTCGGTATGGAAGGTCTATTCCGTCAGGTTGGTATCTACAACCCACACGGTCAAGACTACACGCCTGAAGATAAAGGCATCGTTTCTTACTACAAAGAAGCAACGTCTGGTCAAGTTCTTCAAGAAGGTATCAACGAACTAGGTTCTATGGCTTCATGGGTTGCAGCTGCAACTTCATACAGCACAAACGATCTACCGATGATTCCGTTCTACATCTACTACTCAATGTTCGGTTTCCAACGTATTGGTGACATGGCTTGGTTAGCAGGTGACCAACAAGCTCGTGGTTTCCTACTAGGTGCAACTGCAGGCCGTACAACGCTAAACGGCGAAGGTCTACAGCACGAAGATGGCCACTCGCACATCATGGCGAACACTGTACCTAACTGTATCTCTTACGACCCAACGTTTGCTTACGAGCTAGCGGTAATCATGCAAGACGGTATCCGTCGCATGTACGGTGAGAACCAAGAGAACGTTTACTACTACCTAACAGTAATGAACGAGAACTACGCAATGCCAGCAATGCCAGAAGGCGCTGAAGAAGGCATCCGTAAGGGTATTTACAAGCTTGAGTCTTACGCAGGTTCTAAGTCTAAGGTTCAATTAATGAGCTCTGGTACTATCATGAACGAAGCGCGTAAAGCAGCTAAGATCCTGAGCGAAGAGTACGGCGTAGCATCTGATGTATTCTCTGTAACGTCGTTCAACGAACTGACTCGTGACGGTCAAGCGGTAGAGCGTGACAACATGCTTCACCCAGAAGCTGAAGAGAAAGTACCGTACATCACAACTGTTCTTGGTAACGAACCTGCAATCGCAGTTACGGATTACATGAAGAACTACGCTGAGCAAGTACGTGCATTCATGCCTTCTGAGTCTTACAAAGTACTTGGTACTGACGGTTTCGGTCGTTCAGACAGCCGTGAAAATCTACGTCGTCACTTCGAAGTAAATGCAGGCTACGTTGTAGTTGCTGCGCTTACTGAACTGGCTAAACGTGGTGATGTTGAGAAATCAGTAGTTGCTGAAGCAATTGCTAAATTCGGCATCGACGCAGACAAAATTAACCCGCAATACGCATAAGACTGGCATTAAGGTAGGTAAATACAATGACAATCGAAATTAATGTACCAGACATCGGTGCTGACGAGGTTGAAGTAACTGAGATTCTTGTAAACGTTGGCGACAAGGTTGAAGAAGAGCAGTCACTGATCACTGTTGAAGGCGACAAAGCTTCAATGGAAGTTCCTGCGTCTCAAGCGGGTATCGTTAAAGAAATCAAAATAGCAGAAGGTGATTCTGTTTCTACTGGTTCTCTTATCATGATCTTTGAAGCGGAAGGTGCAGCAACACCGGCTGCTCCAGCAGTTGAAGCGGCTCCTGTAGCTGCTCCTGCTGCGGCATCAGTTGCTGAGCTTAAAGAAGTTCACGTTCCTGATATCGGCGGTGATGAAGTTGAAGTAACAGAAATCATGGTTGCTATCGGTGACGCAGTAGAAGAAGAGCAATCTCTTCTTACTGTTGAAGGTGACAAGGCTTCAATGGAAGTTCCTGCACCATTCGCTGGTATCGTTAAAGAAATCAAGATCGCTTCTGGTGATTCAGTATCTACTGGTTCTCTAGTGATGGTATTTGAAGTAGCGGGTTCTGGTGCTCCAGTTGCAGCAGCTCCTGCTCCAGCGGCGGCACCAGTTGCAGCGGCTCCAGCAGCATCTGCTGAGAAAGAAGTGAACGTTCCTGATATCGGTGGTGACGAAGTAGAAGTTACTGAGATCATGGTAGCGGTTGGCGATACAGTAGAAGAAGAGCAATCTCTAATTACTGTTGAAGGCGACAAAGCTTCAATGGAAGTGCCTGCACCATTCGCTGGTACAGTAAAAGAAATCAAGATTGCAGCTGGCGACAAAGTGTCAACAGGCTCTTCAATCATGACTTTCGTTGTTGAAGGCGCAGCTCCAGTAGCAGTAGCGGCTCCAGCTCCAGCACAAGCAGCAGCTCCGGCAGCAGCACCTGCACCTAAAGCTGAAGCAGTAGCTCCAGCAGCTGGCGACTTCCAAGAGAACGGCGAGTACGCTCACGCATCTCCAGTTGTTCGTCGTCTAGCTCGTGAATTCGGTGTGAACCTAGCGAAAGTTAAAGGTACTGGTCGTAAGAGTCGCGTACTTAAAGAAGACGTTCAGTCTTACGTTAAAGATGCACTTAAGCGTCTTGAGTCTGGTGCAGCAGCATCTGGCAAAGGCGGCGATGGTTCTGCTCTTGGTCTACTACCATGGCCAAAAGTTGACTTCAGCAAGTTCGGCGAAACGGAAGTTCAGAAGCTTTCTAAGATTAAGAAGATCTCTGGCGCTAACCTGCACCGTAACTGGGTAATGATCCCTCACGTTACACAGTGGGACAACGCAGACATCACTGAGCTAGAAGCATTCCGTAAAGAACAGAACGCAATCGAAGCGAAGAAAGACACTGGCATGAAGATCACTCCACTTGTGTTCATCATGAAAGCTGTTGCTAAAGCGCTAGAAGCATTCCCAGCGTTTAACTCTTCTCTTTCTGAAGATGGCGAAAGCATCATTCTTAAGAAGTACGTAAACGTGGGTATCGCTGTTGATACACCAAACGGTCTAGTTGTTCCTGTCTTCAAAGACGTGAACAAGAAAGGCATTTACGAGCTATCTGAAGAGCTAATGGCTGTTTCTAAGAAAGCACGTTCTGGTAAGCTAACAGCGGCAGACATGCAAGGCGGTTGTTTCACAATCTCTAGCCTTGGTGGTATTGGCGGTACTGCATTTACTCCAATCGTAAATGCTCCAGAAGTAGGTATCCTAGGTGTATCTAAGTCTGAAATTAAGCCAGTTTGGAATGGTAAAGAGTTCCAACCACGTCTACAGCTTCCACTGTCTCTATCATACGATCACCGTGTGATCGATGGTGCTGAAGGTGCACGCTTCATTACTTTCCTAAACAGCGCACTATCTGACATTCGTCGTCTAGTACTGTAATTGAGAAAGTAATTATTAAGGTGACTTTCGGGTCACCTTAATTCTTTATATAAAGACTATTTTTAGAGAACAGTTTCCGGCATTTCTCATAAACTGCGGGGGAATTGTTGTCTAGCTCACAGGCTAACTTAAAGCTACTTTCACACTGTTAACATCTCTGTAAAATGTTTCCTGTTTGAAAGCCCAATAATTTTAAGAACATCTACTCAGCCTGTTAGGGATAATGACTACAAGAGGTCACAATGAGCAAAGAAATTAAAGCCCAAGTTGTTGTACTTGGTTCAGGTCCTGCTGGTTACTCAGCGGCATTCCGTTGTGCGGATTTAGGTCTAGAAACAGTACTAGTTGAACGTTACAGCACTCTTGGTGGTGTATGTCTAAACGTTGGTTGTATTCCATCAAAAGCACTTCTTCACGTATCTAAAGTAATTGAAGAAGCAAAAGCGATGGCAGAGCACGGCGTTGTATTCGGCGAGCCACAGACGGACATCAACAAGATCCGTATCTGGAAAGAAAAAGTAGTTGATCAACTGACTGGCGGTCTTGGCGGTATGGCTAAGATGCGTAACGTTACAGTTGTTAACGGTTTTGGTAAGTTTACTGGTCCTAACAGCATTCTTGTTGAAGGCGAAGGCGAAGCAACGACAGTTAACTTCGACAACGCAATCATTGCTGCGGGTTCTCGCCCAATCAAACTTCCTTTCATCCCACATGAAGACCCACGTATTTGGGATTCTACGGATGCACTAGAACTAAACGAAGTACCAGAAAAACTGCTTATCATGGGCGGTGGTATCATCGGTCTTGAGATGGGTACGGTTTACCACTCTCTAGGTTCTAAAGTTGAAGTTGTTGAGATGTTCGATCAAGTTATCCCTGCTGCGGATAAAGACATCGTTAAAGTCTTCACTAAGCGCATTAAAGATAAGTTCAAGCTAATGCTTGAAACTAAAGTGACAGCGGTTGAAGCGAAAGAAGACGGTATCTACGTTTCAATGGAAGGCAAGAAAGCACCAGCAGAAGCTGAGCGCTACGATGCAGTTCTTGTTGCTATCGGTCGTGTTCCAAACGGTGCACTTATCGATGCTGAAAAAGCAGGTATCGAAGTTGATGAGCGCGGTTTCATCAATGTTGATAAGCAAATGCGTACTAACGTTCCTCACATCCACGCGATCGGTGATGTTGTTGGTCAACCAATGCTTGCTCACAAAGGTGTGCATGAAGGTCACGTAGCTGCTGAAGTTATCTCTGGTAAGAAGCACTACTTCGATCCTAAAGTAATCCCATCAATTGCGTACACTGAGCCAGAAGTAGCTTGGGTAGGTAAGACTGAGAAAGAAGCGAAAGCGGAAGGCCTGAACTACGAAGTTGCTACTTTCCCTTGGGCTGCTTCTGGTCGTGCAATCGCTTCAGACTGTGCTGACGGTATGACTAAGATGATCTTCGATAAAGAGACTCATCGCGTAATCGGTGGTGCTGTTGTTGGTACTAACGGTGGTGAACTTCTTGGCGAAATCGGCCTAGCAATCGAAATGGGTTGTGATGCAGAAGATATCGCACTGACTATCCACGCTCACCCAACTCTACACGAGTCTGTTGGTCTTGCTGCGGAAGTATTCGAAGGTTCAATCACTGACCTTCCAAATAAGAAAGCAGTGAAAAAGAAGAAGTAATTCTTTTTTAGCCACTCGCTAATGTTTTTAAAAGCCGCTGATTCGTCAGCGGCTTTTTTATGTCTGAAGAAAAGATGGTCGTCATGCTTGTAAGAGATCCCCAACTCGCTCGTCCCTCGCTCTTTAGGATGACGAAGGAAGGAATAGGGAATCTGATTAGGTGAGAGGAAATAAAAAAGGGTTAGCGTAAAAGCCAACCCTTTAGTTTTGTTCGAAGATCGAATCTACTTATAAATGCACAGCATGTTCAAGTAGCTATCCGTCAAGGTCGAAAGTTCTTCTTGCGTATCTACACGTTTCGCTTGGATGAATAGCGAGTAGCAAATGCCGTGGAATAGATTTGCTAGATGTTTAGGATCGTGATCGTCACAGACTTCGCCGCGTTCAATCGCCTTGCTAAACATGTTTTGTACTAACATCTGGTTAGTGCGGTTAGTGGTTACAAACAGAGGCCACACTTCATCGCGAGTTGATGCACTCCATTCGAACCATACATTTAACCAATTGCTATCTTGAGCCACTAACGTCACCATTTCAGTCGCAATATTATGTAGATTTTCTTTTGCGTGAATATCTAGGTCAATGTTGTCTGAAAGGAAGTTCGAGAATTGACGAACAACGTGGTTAAGTACTTCATCAACCAGATCTTCACGGGTAGGGAAGTAGTTAAATACTGTTGCTACTGACACCTGAGCGATGTCGGCAATATCAGCGTGTCCACCGCGGCCAATGCCACGGCGAGAGAATACTTCAAGTGCGATTTCCATCAATTGAAGTTTTCTTTTTAAGGGTGAAAGCCTAGTTCTAGGTCTCTTCGTTATTGAGTCCATATTGTTTTTCCTTGCCAACGAATTTTTATATTAATGATTTTATTATTATTTAAGCCAAGATGAGTGTAATGGTGCATATGTGAATGGTCAATCCCTTGTGCTTGTTTTATAGACAGTTACATCAAACTTGATACATAAAGCGTGATCAGTGTTGATGTGAAAGGATGCGAGTATTGGATAACGCACCAATGCACATTTCATTGAGAATCTAACAGTAAATTCGAACCATAAGGTGGTGTGGGTATTTGAGCAGTGCTAGACTTACGCACAAAATTGAGCGACACAACTGACGAAAGTGTCAACATTCGTCGCAATCACCAAATAAAATGAGAGCAGTATGAAGCATACAGTTGAAGTCATGATCTCTGAGCAAGAAGTTCAGGATCGAGTGAACGAACTAGGCAAGCAGATCACGGAGCACTACCAAGGTAGCGAAGATCTAGTTTTAGTTGGCTTATTGCGCGGATCTTTTGTCTTTATGGCGGATCTTGCTCGTGCTATCGATTTAACTCACCAAGTGGATTTCATGACAGCCTCTAGCTACGGCAACGGCATGGAAAGCTCACGTGATGTTCGTATTTTGAAAGACCTTGATGATGACATCCAAGGTAAAGATGTTCTACTTGTAGAAGACATTATCGATACTGGTAACACGCTGACTAAAGTAAAAGAAATTCTGAGCCTGCGTGGTCCTAAATCTATCGAAATTTGTACGTTATTAGACAAGCCTTCTCGTCGTGAAGTTATTGTAGACACAAAGTGGATTGGTTTTGAAATCCCAGATGAATTCGTTGTTGGTGTGGGTATCGACTACGCACAAAAATATCGTCACCTACCGTATATCGGTAAAGTTGTACCTCAAGAGTAATAACGACTCTGTTGAACACAAACAAAAAAGGCTCGCAAAACGCGAGCCTTTCTTATATCTATTCTTTCTTATATCTATTGGTTAGACGTTAAGAATTAACCTAGGATTGGAGACGATAGGATTTTATCAAGTGCCGCTAAGTGGCTGTTTTCTAAAGTATCATTACTTGAGCAACGAACACCAAGATCTTGCAGCTTGCCATTACCAATACCATAAACCACACCGTGGATTTCAATATCTTGTCCACGTTCCCATGCGCTTTGCATGATGGTCGAGTTACCAAGATTGTAGACTTGTTCTGCAACGTTAATTTCGCATAACTTGTCACCCCATTGTTCACGAGGCAGAGATTCAATTTGCTTACGGTACTTAAGATAGTTATCGCGTATGTGGAGTAGCCAGTTGTTGATAAGACCCAGTTTAGGGTTATCTATCGCTGCGTTAACACCGCCACAGCCGTAGTGACCACAAACAATAACGTGTTTCACTTTGAGTACATCGACAGCGTATTGCACTACTGATAAGCAGTTTAGGTCGGTATGAACTACTTGATTAGCGACATTTCGGTGAACAAACAGTTCGCCAGAATACAAACCAGTGAGACGCTCGGCCGGAACGCGGCTATCTGAGCAGCCTATCCATAGAAAACCAGGGCTTTGACCCTCTTCAAGCGTTGTAAAATACTCTGGTCGTTGAGAGCGAATTTCTTCTGACCATTTAGAGTTGTTTTCAAAAAGCTGTTTAATCTCTGGCATTTTGCGTCTTACATCCCTTAATTAAGAACTCTAACTATACACAATGTTACAAATTCAATCTTGTAAAAACTGTGTCAAATAGTACTCATCTGACGTGTACTAGTCGTTAAAATCATTAACTTAGCGTAAAAGGCATAATCCGAATATAAGAGACGAATAGTGTGATTAAATTAACACTTTCTGAACCGTTGATACATTTGTTAAAGTGATAAGGTTTGTCATTTCATCATCAGGAAGGTGTGTTTTGTTTGGAAGTCGTTTTACGGATATCAATCTCAAAGGAGATATGTTTGGCGGTGTAACTACAGCCATCATCTCATTGCCTTTAGCGTTGGCATTTGGTGTCGCTTCTGGTGCGGGCGCGGAAGCTGGCCTTTGGGGCGCCATCATGGTGGGCCTATTTGCGGCATTGTTTGGTGGCTCAAGCAGCTTGATATCAGAGCCTACCGGGCCGATGACAGTGATCATGACGGCAGTAATGACCAGCATGGTGGCCAAGTACCCTGAAACCGGGATGGCAATGACCTTTACCGTGGTAATGATGGCGGGTGCTTTTCAGATATTACTCGGTACATTAAAGCTAGGAAAGTACGTCACTTTGATGCCATATAGCGTGATATCTGGCTTTATGTCCGGTATCGGCGTGATTCTTGTCATTCTGCAGCTTTCTCCTTTGCTAGGGCACGCAGCCCCTTCTGGCGGAGTGATGGGCACACTTTCGGCACTTCCTGATACGCTAGCAAATCTGAAAGTCAGTGAGCTGTTTTTGGGGGTGTTAACGCTTGGTATCCTTTTCGGTTTTCCTGCTAAATATCGTAAGTATGTGCCCGCTCAATTGGTCGCTTTAGTGGCTGTAACGCTCTTATCCGTTATTATCTTTGATACCGATTCTATTCGCCGTATTGGTGAAATTCCCGCAGGCTTACCTTCTCTTGTTATTCCGACTATCAGCTCTGAGCAATTCACCACAATGGTTATCGATGCTTTGGTGCTAGGTACTCTTGGTTGTATTGATACGCTTTTGACTGCGGTTATCGGAGATTCATTGACTCGTAAAGAGCATGATTCAGACAAAGAACTTCGTGGCCAAGGCATTGCGAATATGATTTCTGGTCTGTTTGGTGCGCTACCCGGTGCGGGCGCAACCATGGGCACCGTGACCAACATTCAGGTAGGGGCTCGTTCTCCGCTTTCTGGTGTTATTCGTGCTTTGGTGCTTGCGCTAGTGGTATTGGTTGCGGGAGGCTTAACAGAACCGATCCCTATGGCTGTGTTGGCTGGTATCGCGATGTATGTCGGTTTCAACATCCTTGATTGGAGTTTTATTCAGCGCGCACACAAGGTGAGTTATGCCGGCATGGGTGTCATGTACGGTGTGATGTTATTAACCGTATTCGTTGATCTAATTATTGCGGTCGGGCTGGGCGTTTTTATCTCAAACATTCTGATCATTGAAAGGCTAAGTCGAGAGCAAGCTAGACAAGTTAAGGCGATCAGTGATGGCGATGATGAAGACGATATCCCATTGACTGACAGTGAACGTCAGTTACTGGATAGTGCCAATGGTAAAGTGCTGTTCTTCTACCTTTCTGGGCCGATGATATTCAGTGTTTCAAAAGCGATTTCACGTCAACACTCGAGCATTTCTGATTATGAAGCGATGATCTTAGACCTAACTGATGTGCCTATGATTGATGTTACCGTTGGCTTAGCGCTAGAAAATGCGATTAAAGATGCCCTAGATGCGCAGTGTGAAGTGTACTTATTGTGTCCTAATGAGAATACTCGTCAGCAATTAGAAAAATTCCATGTGATTGACCTTGTACCTGAATCCAATACTTATCGATTCAGATATGAAGCCCTGACAGCTGCAACAAGCTATGTTGATAGAGATGAACATCAATTTGACTCGGTTTAATCTTCAGCAATAATTTCACATGAATCAGTTATAGACGCCAAATATAGTATTGGTGATTAATGCCGTTAAGTTAATAACTTAACGGCATTTTTTATGTTTACTGAACACTGAATTGCTCTTTACGTACCTAATATTCTTGTTCGCTTTCGAAAGAAAGCCTCACTCGGTATTTGTATTAATCGTTAATCAACGATAAACTTGTTTGCAAAATGGCCGAGTAAACAAGTTTGAGTTAGTTTTCTGCTAGCTCGTATTAAGCATTACTCTCTTCCTCAAATTCGGCCATCAACATCTTATCTATAGCAAATGGCAGTCTATCTCTATGTATGCATTAGAAATTGAGCAACTAAGAAAAACTTATGCAGGGGGCTTTGAGGCTCTTAAGGGCGTGAGTTTACAAGTAGAAAAAGGCGACTTTTACGCACTACTTGGCCCAAATGGTGCGGGTAAATCCACCACCATTGGTGTTATCTCTTCACTGGTTAATAAAACGTCAGGCAAGGTGAAAGTGTTTGGCTACGACATTGATACCGATCTGGAGCTAGCGAAGTTGAACTTAGGTTTAGTCCCGCAAGAGTTTAACTTTAACCCGTTCGAAACGGTTGAGCAGATCGTGCTACAACAAGCCGGTTACTACGGTGTACCGAAAGCTCTTGCTAAAGAACGCGCTAAAAAGTACTTATCTCAGCTCGATTTGTGGGAAAAGCGTGGCGAACGTGCGCGTAACTTATCTGGCGGTATGAAGCGTCGTTTGATGATCGCGCGTGCACTGATGCATGAGCCTCATTTGTTGATTCTTGATGAACCAACGGCGGGTGTTGATATTGAATTGCGTCGTTCAATGTGGGAATTCCTCAAGGAGATCAACGAGAAGCAGGGCATCACCATTATTTTAACTACGCACTATCTAGAAGAAGCGGAAATGCTGTGTCGTAACATTGGTATCATCAATCGTGGTGAGTTGATTGAGAACACCACAATGAAGTCGCTGTTGGGTAAGTTGAGTGCCGAGACCTTTATTCTTGATCTTGAAGAGGGTGCGACTGAACCTAAACTTGAAGGTGTGAATAGCCAAGTGATGGTTAATGGCTCGCTAGAAATCGAAATCGACAAGAATCGAGGTTTGAATACCATCTTTGATCAATTGAGTGAGCAGCAGGTAAAAGTTCTCTCTATGCGTAACAAAGCAAACCGCCTAGAAGAGCTATTTGTGAGTATCGTCCGTGAGGGGAATAAATAATATGTACAGCCTATATTGGACCGCTTTCTGCAGCTTGTTGACCAAAGAGATCAATCGCTTCACGCGTATCTGGGTGCAAACTCTGGTACCGCCAGCGATTACCATGACGCTTTACTTCATCATCTTCGGTAACCTGATTGGTGCGCGTATTGGTGAAATGAACGGCTTTAGCTACATGGAATACATTGTGCCCGGTCTGATCATGATGTCGGTGATCACCAACTCATATTCCAACGTTGCTTCATCGTTCTTTAGTGCCAAATTCCAGAAGAACATTGAAGAGCTGCTTGTAGCACCTGTTCCTAACTACGTGATTATCGCCGGCTTCGTAATGGGCGGCGTGGTGCGTGGCTTGTTAGTGGGCACTATCGTCACCTTTGTATCGCTGTTCTTTGTTGACCTTCAAGTCGACCACTGGGGCGTGATCATTGCGACGGTATTTCTCACGTCGGTTGTGTTTGCTCTGGGTGGTTTGATCAACGCGGTATTCGCACGTACGTTTGATGATATTTCTATTATCCCAACCTTCATTTTAACGCCGCTGACGTATCTCGGTGGTGTTTTCTACTCGATCAGTCTATTGCCTGAATTCTGGCAAGGTGTATCGAAGTTGAACCCTATCGTGTATATGGTAAACGCGTTCAGATATGGCTTTTTGGGTGTGTCTGATGTGGGTATTGTGACGTCGTTTGGCGTACTAGGTGTGTTTATTGTCGTGCTGTATGGCATTGCACATTACTTAGTTACAAAGGGGATCGGCTTACGTAGTTAACTTTTAGTTATCCAAGAGCTATTAGTT
>NZ_AJZM02000148.1 GCF_000272405.2 Vibrio tasmaniensis 1F-187 | reverse complement strand
TTTAATTACGCAACAAAGCCGATCTCTTCGTATAGTTCTTTTGAAATGGGCACAGTTCTATTCCGCTTTCCTTTAGTCTTGGTGAACGTGATCATATATGGACTGATTTGAGAGCCTTTCAACTCCGCTGCTTCCATAATTCGTGCACCGGTAGATAAACATATCTTAAAAATCTGTATCAGCTGCTCAGCATCTCTTGCGTCTTTGACAAACTGAAATAGGTGTTCAATCTCCTTTTGGGTTAAGTAAACCAATTCACTTTCGTCTTTTCTGAGTTTTTTTAGGCCTTTCATTGGATTAGGGTATTTCAATTCACCAATTTCGATGAGCTGAGAAAACATACTTTGTAAGCATTGTTGGTCGTAGTTGTGCGATGAGGCTTTGAGCTCTTTCCCATGATTAGCACTCTTATAGGAAATGTTGATTCGAGTGGCTCGATAATGGAAGAAATCAGCTTGGCTAAAGTGAGCAGCGACAGGATCGAGCAGCGCCTTGCAAATAGTATGGAGTCGCTTTCGAGTATGCTCGCCGGATTTAAGGTACTTGCCATGCAACGCATACCACAGTTCAATGAGCTCACTTAAAGTACGCTTATCTGTTTTTCCTCCTAACCATGGTTTATCGATGATTTCATTGAGGATGAAGCGCTCATATCCCATAGCTTCACCTTTCGTAGCGAAGCGTTTACGAATCCGTTTACCTGTACGACCATTAGGGTAGGCTTCCATAATCCATGGCTTTTTGTTGCCGTCTTTTAGGTTCCTAACTGTCATAACGTAAATACCGCCAATAAACTGTATATAAAAACAGTATTTCATAGTAAGGTTCATTTCAATGTTTGATTGGTCAAATTGGAAACATGAGGACGAGCGATGAACTTACTCCCCACTGGTACGCAGCTAGGTCAACTAGAATTACTGGAAGTGTATGAGGACTTCTTAGGGCCAAAATGCTTCTCGGTTAAGAATGAAAATACGCAAAGATAGATGGTTTATTGGAGTGGGGACTATGATGAAGGTCAGTGCATTAAGTGGGCTTATATTCCAGTGACTAAACCTTTATTAGCTCGTTTGCTTAACAATGAAGTCAGCTTTCATGATGCATTTCATCATTCAGAAGAGCTCTATATTGCTTCTATTTACTCTGATGGGGTAGGGAAGCCTGCCAAGGCAGAGCTAGTGAGGCGTGAGAGTAAGCATTTGGTGAACCTGCCACCGATCGATTTTAAAGTTGACCTTGAAGAGACGTACATGATGTAGCGCTCGTCTTTCAATGGCGGTGTATGTATGAAACGAAAAAAAACCACGAGCTTAGCTCGTGGTTTTGTGTTTAGAAAATTTTCTTGAACACAGGCGCTATTGCCTTGCCAATTATCTTGAAATTTCGTCCGGTCTTATAGTCGATTTCAAAAGCTTCATAAGCTTGGTTATCAGAAACGATCAAATAAACCCCTTTCGCTATATTCCATTTCAAACGCTTTACGTAGACCGCATCATCAATTCGAATGACATACACACCGTTTGATACAGGGTGCTGTAGCTCACGTGTATCTACCAATAAGCGATCTTTGTCGCTCAAGGTGGGTTCCATTGAGTCACCATCCACATAAATAATGGAGGCGGATTTTTCACATAAATCAAACTCGCTCAATAAGCTAGTTGGAACCATCAGAGTGTCCAGTTGGAACTCACCCTGAACCAGTGTACCCGCTCCAGCTGCCGCATGCACATCATAGACAGGCAACTCACTCCAAGCTTTAAACTCTGACATCGGCACTATTTTAGAAACATTGCTGCTGATAGGAGGGTTAGTTGAATCTTCTGCAATGTTCTGGGCTTTTAGAAATATACGTTCAGGGATTTTCCCACGAATACGCCACATTTGAACTGTATTTCGAGCGATGCCTAAAGCTGCAGCTAATTCTGTATTTTTAGAAGTTTTTGTTAGCTTTTTTAGCTCTTCAATTTGTTTATCTACGTCGTTCATATTACCAATGTAAGCTCTTTAGGCTTATAGCAACAAATAACTGTTGACTTGTTAGCTTTTGTGATCAATAGTTTTATCACGTTAGCTTTTGTAATTCATTGTTAGTCTTTATTTGTCGCTATTAGCGGTTATTCAGTAGTAAAACAAGGTTGGCACAACTGAAGTCACAACACAATTACATTGTTAGCTTTTGAGTGCATTTGTGAGCAGATGCATGAGGAGGGGGGGTGAGCAGAAAAAAGGTTCCAGTCAAGTCTGAGCACCCACTCAAGCAACGACAACTATTGAGGAAGTCAACATGAGTCAACCACTTGTTATCGCTATTGAAGCGCCATATGTAACGACAGAAAAGTATGCAGAACTGTCAGGTATGAAAGTCGGAACCATCGAGAAGAAGCTAAAAGAAGGAAAGATCCCTCGAATGGCTAAAGACGGGGCGGGTGAGCTTAACCTAGTCAATCTGGCCCTGTTAACTAAACGAGCTCTAGAAGCTAAGTTTTAGTTTACGTTCTATTCGCGACCCAATGAGTATCTGATATGAATGTTAACGTATCAATGTACATTTTTCGGGAGTCTAAACAAAAGGCGTTTGAAGATGCTTGCAATGTGTTTCGACTGACCGAAAACATGGCTGAAATTGCCATGAACATTGGTGTGTCCCCCACCATTTTGAGAAATAAGTTAAACCCAGAGCACCTCATGGAAATGGCTTTTGATGAAGAATTGGAGCAGTTTCGAGATCATGTCGATAACTCCCGTTGGAAAGGTTTTTGTGAATTAGCTTTCAAAGTCAAACGTGTCGGCGGAATTAACTGGTTAGGAACAATGTTCTTGGTTGGGGCTTCGTTTTTGTCCCACTTTTCTTCAATTGAGTATTCGTTATGAATGACATTGACTCAATAAGCGAATTTTATCGCACAAAGCAGTTGGCTTTTGATGAAGCGTGCTGTGTCTTTAGAGCCGCAGAGAATATGAGCAACTTGGCTGCGAGAATAGGGATGAACTCAACTATTCTACGCAATAAGCTCAATCCTGCTCAGCCTCATGTTCTGAGTTGTGTAGACGCGATTACTCTCGCAAAAGTGAGCGGTAATCACACCATCGTAAACAGCTTGCTTCTTGGATTGGGCGTGGTCACCGCTCATATAACACCGGAGAGCACGGATGACACCTTTGCCCAAAGCGTATTAGAGAACTCGATCCATTCAGGTGAATTGTCTCGAATGGCGTTGGAGTATGCAGGAAATCCTCGCCTTACTCGTGCTCAAAAACATAAGATTATTCATACCGCACACGCCAGTATCAGCGTTCAGGTAAAACTCATCAGGAGCCTAGAAAAACTGAATCAAGGTGTTTGTCTGCATAAAGCCATAGAGGATGTGGCGGCCGCTAATGGTTTATCTGCTTCACAGATCAATTCGGATCGATGATGTCTGTTACTCCGTGTCATCAGTCATGCCCTGAAAGTTCTGGTCATGAATTGACTGAGGAAGATAAGCGTAGAGGCCTTAGGTATATCAGGCACATTCGACGCGAGTTATGCGCTCGTCAACTTTCTTCCTTATGGGTTGAGCAGGCGAGGTTAATGAACCAATTAAGGCGTTCGAATTATGGGTTTGAACAAGTACGACTGCGAATTCGTTTATTCGGCCTCGAAAAGCGAATGCAAAGAATCAGACAACGTTGGCTTTAACGCGTTTTCCTCTTCCAGAGTAGCGTTATTGGTTTCTCCGAAGGGGAGCGTTTTTTAGCCGAGGTCAACTTTATGAATCATCATGTGTTTGCGGTCGTACAGGGTAAGGTCATTCAAACCAGTATTGAAACCGTCTCCAATTTAGTCTTAAAAGGTAAAGAAGAGTGGCGTGATGCAGTCAGTTGTCATTCGAAAAGGTGTTCGATAAAAATTGACACCCGTGGCGGCTACGAAAGCTCAAAAGGAATGGCTTTGACCGGCTCTCGAATCTTATCAGAGAGAGTCAAGAGGACTGATTCAGTAACGGCGCTCAACGCTCAAGACAATCTCTTTTGCCTTGTTTTTTCTGTAGGTGAGTATGGGCAAGGTGCACCAAGGGTGATGCGATGACGGCTCATTCTGAATACGCTGCGTCTTCATCCATGTCGTGTTTGAGTCGGCTACTTGAGGAAGCGCCTTATTTGTCGAGGTGCAGTGACAATAAAACCGCGATGCTCATCAGACCTCGAAACTATGCGGTCAGATGGCCGTATATGCAGGTTAATCGTAAAGAGATGCAGGCGTGGATGGTGTTTGACATCGATCATGACCAGCGCTCTGTCCCCAACCCCTATATTTGGCAAGATGAAGGCTTGCCACCCCCTAATCTAATCGTTCGAAACCGCACCAGTAATAAAGCCCACCTTTTTTACGCTATTGTGCCGGTTTGCACCAGCGATCAGGCTCGCTCTAAACCCATTCAGTACCTTAAAGCCATTTATCACGCCTTAGCATTGAGACTTGAGGCGGACTTGAGCTATTCGGGGCCTGTTGCCAAAACGCCTTTTCACCCGTGGTGGCAGACGACCGAACTTCACCGGAGTGTCTATGAACTCAATGAGTTAGCGGATTCTCTTGAGCTGGAGACAACGCGGCCATGGCTTCGTCAAGATATTGATGTCTCTTATTCTCGAAACTGTACTTTATTCGAACACACTCGTCGATACGCATATGACATCGTCGACGAAGAAAGAGAAAAGGGCAGTTATCCGAACTTTAAACGCCGTGTGGAGAGTTTCGCTCATTACAAAAATACCGACACCGCGGATAAGCCGCCTCTGAAGTGCAGTGAGGTGTTGGCGGTGGTGAAAAGTGTTTCTCGTTGGACCTGGGATAAATATTGTGCTCGCTCAGACTGCCAGCGAGGTGTGATGGGGTTGGATAGTGGATTAAGTTTACAGGAAAGGCAGCGTAGAGCGGCCAGAAGAACCCATAACCTTCGTCGGACGAAGACCACTCGTCGAATTATCCGCGCATGTCAGTTTCTGTTACGCAAAAATCAGGAGCTCACGATTGGTTTGGTGGCGCGTAATGCGAACCTGTGTCGCCAGACCGTCAGTCGTTACGTCTATCTGTTTGAATGGATCAAGTCTGCTTTATCCGAAAGTAGGCGAAATGAGCCAGAGTATCGTGGTAATTATGCTGTTCATCAGATATCTGCCCCTATAACGTTATACTGGGCGGAGTATGAAGTAGGGAAAAAGAAGGCGGTGCTTGAGTCAGCTTTTCCTTGAGTTGAATAATAATGAGTAACTATCGCGGCAAAATGTGAACCCTTGGTAAATTCAATGTAATTGATGTCTCAATTCGTGTAAATATGGATTCACATACCTTTATTTACGGTATGTTTACACAGCAAATTAAGTGGGTGTGTCTTTTAAAGATACCGAGATACTGTCAACTGGAATTGAATTCATTGTTGAAGCCGTAGCGGTGAAGCCGAATGGCCAAGATCATTCAGCTTGCTGCTCGAAGATCAAAAGATTGTCCTTGATTGTGATGAAAAAAGGATGGTAGTACCGCTTGGTAAATCACGTACAACACATCTTGATTTGGGCTGGAAGTGCCCAACGTTTTAGATTTGGTTGTGTTAGTTGGTGCTTCATATAGCAGTGGGACAATGGCTAAGGTAACAGGATAGACAAATGATGGAAAAGTACAGGTAAGTACTGACAAGAGTATTGGCCAGTTACTGCTAAACAGCGTGTGATAAGCAGTCTGGTTCGCTAATTGGGTGAAGTTGATAGTGATAGTTATTTAATTCTTCACTTGCTTGGCACAACTCAAATGTGAAATAAGGTTGGGTTGTTAAGCATTCAGTGAACCTGTCTAATTCATTCGTATGTATAAACAGCGAAATAGGTGCAATCTGACGGTTTTCATTATCGAAGCAGTTATCAATATGTGCTCTGTCGATATAAACAACGTCCATTTCCTGTTTAGGGGTCTCTTCAATAAGTTTTGTTTCTAATCCGCTCTTCTCAAAGCGTTCTAACAAGGCATAAAGTTTATCAACGTCGTTTTGACTTTCTATCGCTGAATATTGAGATAGAACGCTTTCTAAGTGTTTTTCGATTGAGCCAAACTTATTCTTCATCAAACAAACCGTTTTAAGCTTTTTCTTGATAAGGCTATATCGAGCTTGTTTGATTTTTGGCTTCAAGAAGTCAATGATGATCTTGTTTCGTTGCTCTTCTTTAACAAAGTGACTGGCAATGTTTACTTTGAAGTAAAGGTGAAGAAGAGTGTTTTCGAAGGTCGACTTAAGAAGTTGGTGGTATGAAGGTTCTGACATTGTTCACATGGATTATTTATTGATGAGGGTATCTTATCATGAAAATAGCAAGGCTCTAAGGCTGAAAGCAAAATGACGTAACTTGCTAGTTGTTCGTTGTTATGCTTAAACCGTGTACCCATCGTAGTCACAATATTTTCAATTTCAGAACTCGACTTTGATTCTAGTATTGGGATTAACTTAACCAAGAAGTTTTGGTTGCTGAGGAGCCTAATAATTTGAATTCCGCGGATAGTGCTTTCGCTGCTGGTGTCACTTTCTTTAGGATTTTTACTGTCTCGATATCATCGATTGGTAACGGAGGGATAACTTTAGGCGTTGATAGAAGAAGTGTATTACATATGTAATACATTGACAGGGCGCCTTTTGTTTTTTATTGTGTACTACACATGTAATACATGAGGTGTTTGTTATGAAGACTAAAATCATCAGCGCTGCGAACCAAAAAGGTGGCGTTGGAAAAACCACGACTCTTGTCAATTTAGGGGCTGAGCTTGCACGAAAACGAAAAGTGTTAGTGATTGACCTCGATCCTCAAGGGAACTGCTCTAAAACGTTAACCGGACAACGTGATTTTAAGTTTGAAGAGACGGTGGCTGCTTTGTTTGATAAGCCTAAAGTTGTGTCCATTGTCGATTTAATTCAACCTGCACAGATTAATGGGAACTCTATTGAAAACCTCTATGTCGTTCCCGCTGATGTTCAGTTGTCACGTGTCATCGAAACATCACTGACAAAGATTAATCGTGAACGAATTTTAGAAAAGCAATTAGCGAAGTTAGGTGATACCTATGATTTCATTCTTCTTGATACGCCACCAAACTTATCCCTAACGACTCTTAACGCAATCCAGGCCTCAGACCTTATTTTGATCCCTGTTGATTCAGGTGCATTTTCATTAGACGGCATTAGCCCTTTACTCGAAGCTGTCTCTGAAATTAAGGAGGACGAATGCAATTATCTGATCCTGAGGAACGAGGTCGACTCAAGAAACACTCTTATTAATGAGTTCATTGATGAGGAATTGGAGGTAGTACAAGATAAATTGCTACCAGTATCTGTCCGTCGTTCTGAGCATGTCGGACAAGCTAATGCCGTTTCCTCTCCTGTGCGCTTTTATAAATCGGGCTCTCTTGTTAATAATGATTACCGTAAACTCGCTGCATTTCTTCTAAATTTAATGTAATACATAGGTAATACACATGAGTAAGTTAAAGAAACGAGGAGCTATAACAACTATCTCCACTCACAAGAACGAAGGCTCAAGCAAGTCGACTGGAATTACGACTGTCAAAAAGAAAGTGACGACATCTTATAAGGTGCCTCCTCTGACTCTTAGAATGTCATTGACGGATAAAGAACGGATATCTGATTGGGTAGCAAATCTGCAAGAGCAGACAGAGAGAAATGTGTCTGCAGCGAAACTGTACCGAGCCTTGGCTTTATATCGAGATAAGATCGATGATGAAGATCTCATTGAGTTGATCAACAAAATGAATTAAACATGTATTACCTATGTACTACATATCTTATATAAAGGCTCGTTATATACTTTAAGCGATGTCATAGGGCCTACCTCGGACTGAACTTCAAACACTGATGAACATGAAACTTGAAGAATCTTGTAACCTGTTCTGAGCCTCATTTCCTTGTAAAGACAAACACTTTAAATGTGTCTTATCACGATTCTTATCGTTGCCTTAGGCGTCACTCTGTGGGCTAGGCCTGCTTGTCCTAAGAGTCTTAGCGCCTTGTCGTTCCCTCCTCGTTGATCTCTCTGTCTTT
>NZ_AJZM02000147.1 GCF_000272405.2 Vibrio tasmaniensis 1F-187 | reverse complement strand
TCAAGCCTTTTTCCTACGCTATTTCTGAACACTTACTTATTGTGATTGGTATAACTGTCTAAAATGTAACTCTTTATCTTATTGGTGGCTAGATTTTGCGTGCAGAGTTGAAGGTTTCAACAAAATTTTACTTTTGCTAATGATAATAAGATGTTAAATTTGTTGTAATTCTCAAGGAGGAGTTATGAATCAAGTCAATGATAACAAGCTGAAGAAACAGCTTAGTATAGGGTTATTACTCGCTACTTATGTCGCTGTTCTAGCGTACTTGTCTAATTATATCGCATAATTTAGAATAAAATTATCGTTATTAAACTGTTATTGAATGATCTCACTCGTTCAGTGACGGCAGCTCATCCTTGAGCCACCCTTCTAATGACTACATGTCGTCATATTCTTCAATCGCAGTACCTTCAATAAGATAACCGGTTTGAGCTAAGTCGTGGCTTATTGACTCGGTTTTTAGTGTACCTACTAAATAAATCACATCCCATAGCTGCTGGATTGGAGCGCCTTGTGGGAACTTCACGTAGATGATTTGGTTCGGCGGCGGTGGCGGTACGTGGATACATGCGCCAAAGTACGGTACTAACAGAAACTCAGTGATCATGTTCTCATCGCCTTCCAATGGAATCACAAAGCCAGGAATCTTGACTGTGCTGCCATTCAGCTCTGGGCGAACAGCGCCAAGTGTCGATTGTTGAGGTTTGTCCATACTGTCGTGGTTAACCATAGGCATACCAAATGAGTCGAGTTGTGCTCGCTCTGACTCTGGAATCAAGTCAATCCAATCGAGTGTTAATACCGATTCGTCAGTCTGAGTGGTTTCAGCGTGAGCTGTGCTGATAAATGGGAACATAAGTAACCCAAGTATCAGTAGGAATTTGCGTTGCATCGTAGGTTCCTATTTTAGATTCGGATAGTCATGCCATCAGACAATGACTGACGGTAAGCTCTGAAAGCGGGAATAAAGCCAATAATGATTCCGGCAACTTGCACCAACATAAGCAGTTTCCACTCATGGGGTGTGATTGCGGATACCGATATGTTGATACCATAACTTTGTTGCACAATAGGAGCAACTACTGCGATTAGCGCAAACAACACGGCAACACCCAATGTGATACCGAGGAAGGTTAGGGCACTTGCTTCACTGATCAGTAAACCGAACACATGACGAGGCCTTGCTCCCATCGCGCGCAGAATGGCCATCTCTCGACGTCTTTCTTGCAAGCTAGTGAGTAGACTACTCAGCATCCCTAACAGTCCCGCGATTACCACAAACCCTGAAACAATCAGTAGTGCTTGCTCTGCTACGGCCATCATTCCCCACAATTCGTGAAGCGCAATGCCTGGCATAATGGCGCTCAAAGGTTCTTGGCGGTAGTTATTGATTTCTCGTTGCAGTGCGAAGGTTTGGATCTTCGATTTAAGGCCAACCATCATCGCGGTAATCTGCTTCGGTTGGAAGTCACGTTGCTTTAGCGCTTCAGCATTCGGTGTGTGCCCGAGGTTGGCACCTGATTCCCAGCCAACATGAATCGCTTCAATAGCCTCTAACGAAACATGCACGGTTTTATCTACTGGTGTCCCAGTTGGTGCCAGTATTCCGACAATTTTGAAGGGCAGATTATCGTGACGGCTAAACGCAACATCACTGATACCGTGCGCAAGAATGATTTGATCACCGATTTTGTAATCTAGCTTCTTCGCGACGTCGGCACCAATCACTACGTCAAATAGCTGATTAAACTCTTTACCTTGCTGAAAAGTAAGTGGTTGCTTACTTCCATAGCGATAGTTTTCAAAGTAGCTATGGTTAGTACCCATCACACGGAAGCCTTTGTGTGAATCGCCCAATGAGATTGGTATCGCCCACTTTACTGCGTTGTGCTGGCTAAATTCTTCATAGCTTTTCCAGTCGATGTTGTTGGTCGCATTACCGATTCTGAATACTGAGTAAAGCAACAGGTTTACCTGACCAGAACGGCCACCAACGATAAGATCAGTACCTGAAATCGTATTGGCGAAGCTGCTTTTTGCTTCGGTTCTAACGCGTTCTACGCCGAGCAAGAGAATGACGGATACAGCCACCGTGAGAATAGTGAGAATAGCCGTGGCTTTACGGTTGAGTACGCTTTTTAAGGCTAAGTGAGTAATTACTTTCATACGACAACCTTAGCTTGATTAACGGTTTTTAAATCTATGGTTCGAGTGAACAACTTTTCTAGTGTTGGATCATGGCTAACAAAGATAAGAGTAGAACCTGCCTGGTTGGCTTGTTCTAACAACAGTTCGATAAAAGCTTCTCGGTTGTCATGATCCAAAGCTGAGGTTGGCTCATCGGCAATAATGATTTTGGGTTGGCCGATCAAAGCACGAGCGGCAGCAACACGTTGTTGTTGACCTATGCTCAACTCGGTAACGGGCTTGTCCATTAAAGCTTGAGGTAGCTTTAATCGGAGTAACAACTCTCGAGCCGTCTCTTGTAAGCTTTTCTGGCTTTCAGCGACTTGCTGTTTACGAATCTGTGAAAACTGGCAAGGAAGCGTCACGTTATCGATAACTGATAGATAAGGAAGCAGGTTAAATTGTTGGAAAATATAACCAATATGATCGGCTCTGAATTTATCTCTTTGACGAGGTGTAAGCTGAGTGAGGTCTTGATCAAGGATAGAGACTTCTCCTTGTTCAGCTTGGTTGATTCCGGTCAGTAGCCCTAACAAAGTTGATTTTCCACAACCACTTGGCCCTTTAATAAAAAGGTGCTCTTGGGCTTGGATGTACAGAGAGGGGATCTCTAGCGTTGGTGGTAATTCAGGCTTCCAACGAAAGCTGATATTTTCGAGTTTGACCACAAATGATGAACTGTCAGAAGACATGCTAGCTCCAATAATTAAAGCGGTGTATCTACTGGACAGTAATTTGAAGCATAAATTCCCCAGAACACACCGATTTGAACAGCCAAGTAAGCGATGACTTACCTGGCTGTTTATTTTACGTTTAATCCGATCTAGGAGTGATTAGAATCGGAAACTAATACGCTCTGCGTTAAGCACTTCTTGTACTTGAGCTGTGTCTGTTAGTAAGTTCACAGTCATTTTTTCTGTATTACCGAACTTAGAGAACCATTGAGTGCTAACTGTGTCTAGCTTAGCAACGTCTGAACATTGGTAATGGTACTCAACGGTGAATTCGCCGTGGCCACCTTCAGAGTGGTCATGACCTTCGTGGTCATCATGATCGTGCTCAGC
>NZ_AJZM02000146.1 GCF_000272405.2 Vibrio tasmaniensis 1F-187 | reverse complement strand
CTACCAACTGAGCTAGTATCGCAAACTGAAAACGTCTTTCGCCGTTCAGGGCTGCGAATTATAAGAGCATTTTTTTGTGATGCAAGTCCTTAATGCAAAAATCAGCAAGTTTTTACTCAACTGCTGTAAAAGCACACATATTTGCAAAAAAAATAGCTCTTATGTCCCTGAAAAGTTAGATAAACGTGAACATTTGATCTGATTAGATGTTAATAATCGTTTTTCGATAGTACTGCAGCTCAGCAATAGACTCTCGAATATCGTCTAATGCAAGGTGGCTTCCCGACTTAGAAAAACCATCTAACACTTCAGGCTTCCAACGGCGAGTCAGCTCTTTTAGGGTGCTAACATCAACATAACGGTAGTGGAAGTACTCTTCCAGCTCTGGCATATGCTTGTATAAGAATCGGCGATCTTGACCAATGCTGTTGCCACAAATTGGTGACTTACCTTTTGGTACCCATTTTTCCAGAAACTCAATCGTTTGTTGAATGGCATCTTGCTCTGAAACTGTACTGTCTTGAATTCGTTTCACTAGGCCACTACCGGTGTGAGTCGTTGTGCACCACTCGTCCATCTTGTCCAATTCACTCTGAGGTTGGTGAATAGCCAAAACAGGTCCTTCAGCCAGGATATTAAGCTCACTATCAGTAACGATAGTAGCAATTTCAATGATTTTATGAGTTTCAGGATCAAGTCCTGTCATCTCGAGATCAACCCAAATAAGGTTCTGATCGCTAAAGGACATAAGGCGTCGCCTATTTGTTTATGTATAAAAGAGGTACTATACCCAAATAACTATACTCAAACTAGCTTTAGAGCCATCGAAATCATATGGCAGTAGCAACATCCTGTTTGAGTTCCCAATCATCAAGTTAGATGTGTTAAGTGAAAAATTGTGGCTAAAAAAAAGAAGTTAACCAAAGGTCAGGTACGTCGCGTACGTCGCAACCAGAACAAGCGACTCAAGAAAGAAGATTCTATCCAATGGGACGAGAACATGCTTGGCGGAACAAAAAGCGGACTCGTGATTACGCGCTTTGGTCAACATGCCGATATCGAAGATCTTGAAACCAACGAAGTTCACCGTTGTAACTTACGCCGTAGTATTGAGACTTTAGTTTCTGGTGACCGAGTAACTTGGCGTGCAGGCTTAGAATCCATGGCTGGCATCTCAGGTGTTGTCGAAGCCGTTGAGCCAAGAACGTCAATGCTAACTCGCCCTGACTACTATGACGGCCTCAAACCGGTTGCCGCAAACGTAGACCAAATGGTTATCGTTTCAGCTGTACTACCAGAGCTATCACTTAATATCATCGACCGCTACTTGATCGCCTCTGAAACGGTGAATATCGCCCCTTTAGTTGTACTCAATAAAGTTGACTTGCTGACAGAACAACAAATTAGCGAATACCGCGAAACACTGAAGATATACGAGAAAATCGGCTATAAAGTCATGTTCGTGAGTAAAGAGTCGGGTTACGGCATCAAAGAGTTGGAAGCTGAACTGAAAGATCGTATCAACATTTTCGTTGGTCAATCTGGTGTAGGTAAATCCAGCGTAGTGAATGCACTGATGCCAACATTGGACATTGAAGAAGGCGCAGTTTCTGAAAACTCAGGACTGGGTCAACACACCACCACAGCAGCGCGTTTGTATCACTTCCCTTCTGGTGGTGATCTTATCGATTCCCCAGGGGTACGTGAATTCGGCTTATGGCATTTAGAACCCGATGAAGTCACAGATGCTTTCATTGAATTCAAGCCATACCTAGGTGGCTGTAAGTTCCGCGACTGTAAACACAATGACGACCCAGGATGTCTTCTACGTGAAGCCGTTGAAGACGGAAAAATTAGCCGCTTACGTTTTGCTAGCTACCATCGCATTATTGAAACAATGGCTGACAACAAAGATAACCGTCAGTACTCACGAAGCAAGAAAGCCGATCTCTAATCGCGTTTTTGTGAACAAATGTGTGCATTTACTGACAATTGGCGCGAACTTAAGTAACATCTCGCGCCCTAAACCATCATCGACAGATTTAATTGAAAAACAATTAGCATTGGAAAATTAATACAATGGATAAGATTAAAGTTGGATTGCAGTACTGGATCCCACAACATGGCCTGACTCGTTTAGTTGGTAAACTGGCGTCTGCTAAAGCGGGTGGTTTAACGACAGCGATCATTAACTGGTTCATCAAGCAATACAAAGTGAACATGGATGAAGCTCTGCATAGCGATCCAAAACACTTTAAGACATTCAATGAATTCTTCGTACGTGAATTGAAAGAAGGCATGCGCCCTATCGCAGAAGGTGACTCTGTTATTGTTCACCCTGCTGATGCACGTGTAAGTCAGTTTGGCCCAATTACTGATGGTCAACTGATTCAAGCTAAAAACCATAACTACTCAGCACGTGAGTTGCTTGGTGGTGATGCAGACCTAGCCGATGAGTTTAAAGACGGTGAATTCGCAACGCTTTACTTGTCGCCAAGTGATTATCACCGTGTGCACATGCCATGCGACGGCACACTGCGTCAGATGATCTACGTTCCCGGAGACCTGTTCTCAGTTAACCCTCTAACGGCAGAGAACGTTCCAAACCTATTCGCACGTAACGAGCGTGTGGTTTGTATCTTTGATACTGAGTTTGGCCCAATGGCACAAGTGCTGGTTGGTGCAACTATCGTAGGTAGCATCGAGCAAGTATGGGCTGGCACCATCACGCCACCTCGCGGTAACTCGGTTTACAAGTGGGATTACCCAGCACAAGGTGATAAATCTATTGTCTTGAAGAAAGGCGAAGAGATGGGTCGCTTCAAGCTTGGTTCAACGGTTATCAACCTGTTTGCTAAAGATGCAATCAAGTTTGACGACACTATGCAAAATGGTGAGAAAACCGTTCTAGGCACTCCTTTCGCGCACATTGCGGGTAAAGACGTTGAGACTGAAGCTGTTGATTCAGCAGAGAACACTGACCAAGCTTAACGATCTGAGTTAACTCATTTAGTTTTAAAGGCGCGTTACTTTTTCTATATCAGAGAAGAACGCGCCTTTTTCTGAACTCTACCAATTCGTTTCCTACTCAAGCTCTAACAACCCAAGCTTTCAAACCTCAATCCTCAACCCCTGCCCAGCCACCTGCTGCTTCTCACTCTTGCCTCTAATTGCCCAGATAAAATATTGACCAAAAGCAAAACAACTGTCGAAACCTTAAACAACTTTTCGATTTTACAACCCGTCTCCAAGTACCAACAATCCAGATAACTTACTCTATTTGAAGATATTTTATTCATGGGGTCTTTGTACATGCCTAAACTCAATATTGGCGTTCTGGTCAAGCTGTTGATTTGTTTTGCGATTCCCTTAGGCGTGTTATTCATGCCAATAGATTCCATACCTATCGATGACCTCACGCTGATTCAACACCGCTTGTTGGCGATATTCTTACTAGCAGCTCTACTGTGGGTGCTTGAACCCGTTCCAGTATTCGCCACGTCAATTCTGATCATTGCGCTTGAACTGGTGATGATTTCCGACAAGGGTTTACATCTATTTAGAAACCCACCAGCAGGACACGATCTCGGTGAATTAATCAAATATACCGACATCTTCGGTGCATTTTCGTCACCAATCATCATCCTTTTCATGGGTGGCTTTGCTCTTGCGATATCCGCATCCAAATACGAACTCGACAACAATTTAGCTCGTGTGCTGCTCAAACCATTTGGCACAGAACCGCGCTTTATTATGCTGGGTTTAATGCTTATCACCGCCGTGTTCTCAATGTTCATGTCAAATACCGCAACAACGGTAATGATGCTCGCATTGCTAGGTCCTATCGTAGCCTCTGCACCAAAAGGCGACATGGGGATTAAAGCGCTCGTGTTGTGTATTCCAATCGCCGCCAATACCGGTGGTATCGCAACACCCATAGGTACACCACCCAATGCGATCGCACTGCAATACCTAACTGGCGAAAACAGTATCGACTTCCTTAGTTGGATGATGATGGGCTTACCCTTTGTGATCATCCAACTGACCATCGCTTGGTTCCTCCTACAAAAACTCTTCCCTTCTAAAGAAAGAAATATGGTCCTCAAGCTTGATGGACAATTTAAAAAGAGCTGGCGAGCGATTGTGGTTTACATCACTTTCGCTGCGACAATCTTATTGTGGATGACCACCAAACTGCATGGCATGAACACTTATGTGGTCTCTATTATTCCACTGGCTGTTTTCACTCTCACTGGCATCATGGGTAAAGAAGAACTCAAGCTGATTAACTGGGATGTGTTGTGGCTGGTTGCGGGTGGTATTGCGATTGGGATTGGCTTGGATAAAACAGGCTTAGCCGCTGCACTCGCACACGCGATTGATTATGAATCGCTCTCGCCGACTGCAGTGGTACTAACGCTGTCTATCGTGTGTTGGCTAATGGCTAATTTCATGTCGAACACAGCAACCGCAAACTTGCTGATGCCGATAGCAGCTGCGATTGGCGCTTCTATGGAAAGCCTAGTAGCAATTGGAGGCTTACAAGGCTTGCTGGTTGTGGTCGCCTTCTCGGCATCGCTCGGGATGATTCTTCCAGTATCGACGCCACCAAACTCGCTGGCTTACTCAACTGGGCTTATCGAAAGCAAAGATATGGCGAAGATGGGTATCATCTTAGGGATTGTCGGCTTACTGATGGTCTACCTCGCACTGTTTATTATCACCTAGCACGTCAATGCCTCCCTTCCGTCCAGCTAGTAATCGTGACCTCGCTAGCTGGCGGGCCACCAGATTTTAACCAATAAGATAAATCTTGATAACAATTAACACCTTAGCAGCAACCAATTGTGATTCCACTTCACTGTTTATTAAAAATAATCATATATATATTTAAATTATGATTTTCAACACGTTTCGAACTTTAAATATAACGACACTAGACACCTAGCAGAGACACATCCGTTCGCAATCCAACGCGTCGCTGTCATTAGCCTTTTATCCAAGAAGGAGGGATAAACCTTGAGACATACTATTAAGTTCAAAATTCAGATCGCTATCGCGGTTATTATTGCCGTCGTAAGTGGCGCTCAAGCTTGGATATCTGTTAATCAGCTTACTCAAGAAACTGAAGTCGCGATCAACCAACAGGTGAAAAACGTGAGTGTTGGTACGACGAACTACATTGCCGATTGGTTATCAATCCGCAGTGATATGATGCTTGCCAATGAATCGACCATTTCAAGCAATAGCAACTCTGATCGCGAGTTATTGATCACCAAGCAAGCCGGGCAATTCTTGTCTGTTTATGCAGGATTCAGTGATGGCAGTATAGCTTATGGCGACAAGGCTGAGGATTGGCCAGCAGACTACGACCCACGATCCCGCCCTTGGTATAAAGATGCAAACGCGACATCTGAACTCATCATTACCGAACCTTATCAAGATTTTGACGGCAGCATTGTCATCAGTTTCGCTAAAGCATTTAATGGTGAAAGACAGGGTGTTATCGCGGCAGACTTAACCGTAACCAGCATTATTGATACCGTACTCAATGTAAAACTCGATAATGACGGTTTTGCTTTTTTAGTCGACGGTAATAACAACATCGTCGCCTACAGTGATGAAGAGTTGAGTCAGAAACCACTGACGAATTTGAACCCTGAGCTAACGGTCGACAAAGTATCACAACTGCTCCAAAACCAAATGATCACGACGTTAACTTGGCCTGGTCAAGGCGATAAAATGGTCTACATCGCTAACGTTCCGAATACCGATTGGTCATTGGGTATTGTGATCGATAAAGAAATGGCATTTTCTGCGGTATCCGATGCCATTCAATTTATCACGCTTACCTCTTTGATTTTATACATCTTCATTTCGATTGCGAGCACAATGGTGATTAACCGCTTGCTGCACCCACTGCAACATTGTCTGAAGCACTGACTCAGCTTGCTCAAGGCAGAGGCGATCTGACTCAGCGTATTGATATCAAGCGCATGGATGAAATTGGCAAACTTGCCGAGCTCGTGAACCAGTTCTTGAGCCAGATGCAAAGCATGCTTAAGGGCGTAATCGAGCACAGTCACGACTTAAACAACCATGCGGAAAAAGCCAATCAACTGGCTACGCAATCTTCGATTCGAGTCGAGAACCAACAAAACGACATCAACCAAATTGCGACTGCGATTCATGAAATGTCCGCCACCGCAGCTGAAGTGGCCAGCCATGCCGAATTAACCGCCTCCGCTTCTCAGGCATCCGCTACCGCTTGTAACGAAGGCCAAGAGGTTATCCAACAAAACCGCGATGCGATTACAGGCCTTGCGACTCAAGTTGAAGATGCAGCCAATGTTATTCGTGAATTAGAGAGTAATGCTCAAAGCATCAACCAGATCCTATCCACCATTCAAGGCATTGCCGAACAGACCAACCTGTTGGCATTGAACGCTGCGATTGAAGCCGCTCGAGCGGGTGAACAAGGTCGTGGGTTTGCCGTTGTCGCCGATGAAGTGCGAGTGCTCAGCCAAAGAACGCATGGCTCAACGGAAGAGATCCGCGTGATGATTGATACACTGCAGAAAAATACCGAACATGCCGTTGAAAGCATGACCACCAGCACTCAACTGGCAGAGAACAGCGTTGGCTTCGCAGAACAAGCTCATGGCAGCCTGACTAAGATCACTCAGGCAATCACTGAAATCAACGATATGGCGCTGCAAATAGCAAGTGCTGCGGAAGAGCAACGCGCGGTCAGCGAAGACATCAGCCGTAATACGCAAGGAATCAAGGATGCCTCTGATGACCTTGCACAGCAAGCTGAAAGCAGTCGCAATAGCTCAAATGAAATGAGTAGCGCTGCCGAGTCGATGCGCCAAGACGTGGAGCGCTTTAAGGTATAGCGCGACTCAAGCAAAGTAAGTGAACCACACCACCGAGCGACAGCTGACATAAACTAATAACTGAAACAAAGTAGTTCTTTCATAAGAATCACTTTGTTCTCAGTTCGGTTTGATGCATATTGATGAGCTAATTTATCCCAGACACAAGGATGTTATTCAGATGGGATTTGAATGGTTAGCTCTAGCTGCCGCTTTTCTTTGGGCCATTGCGAGCCTAATGTCAGTAAAGCCTGCCCAACACTTAGGTTCTTTCGCCTATAGCCGTTGGAGAATGGGTTGTACCGCGATCATCTTATCGAGCATGGCTTGGTTTACCGGAGGTTGGTCAACTGTCGAAGCCAATCTAATCACGCCGATGATGCTATCTGGCCTGATTGGTATATTCATTGGTGATACCGCCCTATTTGCCTGTTTGAACCGAATGGGACCGCGCCAAGCGGGTTTACTGTTCTCTTGTCACGCCGTGTTCTCGGCGATTCTTGGTTACTTCCTGTTTAGTGAAAGTATGACCTCTATTGAGCTGATTGGCTCGGCTTTGGTGTTTAGTGGTGTATTAACTGCGATATTCTTTGGTCGTCGAGGACAAGCCAACAACCAGCTTGAAACCATCAAGGGCACCGTGTGGATTGGTGTCGCACTGGGAATCACCGCAGCGATCTGCCAAGCATTGGGCGGCATCATTGCCAAACCCGTGATGCAAACCAGTATCGACCCTGTTGCCGCTTCTGCCATTCGAATGATCACCGCTTTTGTTGCTCACTCCGCATTTCGTTTAACAGGCGCCAAACTTTCACGCGCACTTAACCCAATGAATAAGCAGATATTCGCGATTACCGCGGTTAATGGTTTTCTAGCGATGGCAGTAGGAATGACGTTGATTTTGTATGCGTTGCAGGAAGGCAATGTCGGTATGGTCGCTCTGTTATCTTCAACCACACCAATCATGTTGTTACCGATACTCTGGCTATACACCAAGCAGAGACCGAACGTCTACGCTTGGATAGGTGCCATTGTTGCCGTAGTGGGTACTGGTATTTTGGTCAGATAGTGGGTACTCGGATTCTGGTCAGTTAGCCAAACGGTAAGTAGGACTAACTGAATAGAGAGCTAAGAGCGCGGGAACGGGAAAGCCGTCACGTCATCGATGTGGTCATAACCTAACGCCAGCATGATCAGACGATCAATACCCAAAGCAACACCCGCACAGTCTGGTAAGCCCGCTTTTAATGCCTCAATCAAGTGATGATCAATCGGTTGAGGTGATAAGCCCATCTCAATACGTTTGGTATTATCATCTTCAAAGCGCTTAAGTTGTTCTTGCGGTTTATCTAACTCGTGGAAGCCGTTTGCTAACTCAATTCCTTTGAAATACACCTCAAAGCGATCGGCGACTCGTGAATCGTTTGGATTGATCTTAGCTAACGCTGCTTGCGATGCTGGGAAGTCATACACAAACGCAGGCACCTGCTTGCCTATTTTCGCCTCGACCCCAATACTGAAAAGAAGCTGCAATAACGTATCGCGATCTTGCTCGGGGTCAGCTATGTCGCTGAGCCCTAGTTTCGCAGCTGCTTGCTTTAGCGTATCCATCGAATCTTCCAGCGGACAAACACCTAACACATCAATAAAGGCTTGTTGGTAAGTCATTCGCTCTGCTATGCCTGATTTAAGTACCTGCTGTAACAGCAGATCCATCTCATCCATCAGATCATGATGATCAAAACCAACGCGATACCACTCCAACATAGTGAACTCAGGGTTGTGATAACGGCCATTTTCTTCATTGCGAAAAGATTTACAAATTTGGTAAATACAACCGCTTCCGGCAGCCAACAAGCGTTTCATATGAAACTCTGGGCTAGTCATAAAGAATAGTGGCTGGCCGTGCGCATAACCTGGCCCTACGAATTCAGTTTTGAAGGTATGTAAATGCACATCCGTCACCGTGGCGTGGCTCATCGCAGGCGTATCCACTTCCATCACGTTTCGCTCAACAAAGAACTGACGAATTTGATTTAGGATATCAGCACGTTGCTTTAACTGCTTAATGGTTGCGGCCGGTTGCCATGTAGAGTGCATTATTGAGTTCCATATTACTGAATTTTAGACGACGAAAATTACCACCTTTCATCGCTTTTGTAAGCTTCTATCTTTCTATTCTTGAAAGCGAAATGTTGTTTTAATGAAGCCAGAAAATTACGTTCTACAATACAATTATCAATACAGATTTTACATCCACATTGATAACAAAAATCATACTCAACAAGCCGTTAACACAAGCCCTGTGGGCTAATCGTTATCAACTGTCCCGTCCTGAAATGTGTTTA
>NZ_AJZM02000145.1 GCF_000272405.2 Vibrio tasmaniensis 1F-187 | reverse complement strand
CTTTACCAATTAAATTTCCAGGCAAACAATGAAGTAAATAATTAACACTAATTGAGTCAAATTTTTCGATACTTAATTCAAGAGGCTCAAGTACATCCCCACAGTAAACTTCAGGTTGAAAATGACTAATTGCTTTTGAGGTTGTATCAAGACTATTTTCATTCAAATCTAGCAAAGCGATACGTTTTGTTGTTTGTGGTAGGTAATTCTTAAGGTAATAACCTGAGCCAACGCCAACATCTAAATGATTAGATGAAACTAACATTGAAAATTGCTCACTAATAAGTCTAGTTGGGCATTTCCAAAAATAGTTATTTGATACTCCTAAAACCCAGAAATCGTATATTGATAGTACTTTCTTCGAGTAAACCGCTTGTCCAGCAATTGAGGCTTCTTGATTCATGTTAATTTCATATAGTTATAAATTATTAAAGTGCAATTTATACTAAAAAGTGAAGATTGCAAATCATACCAGAGATAAGAAATATAACATTTTAATAACGTGCCAGCACACATTGCTTCCGATTCAAGGCACGTTATCAATCAAAAACTTCCCTTTAGTTCTCTACTATTCAATAGCCGAGAAATAGTTGAACAACATATTCGTGCGTAACTGTGATTTAAGATCAGTCTGTTGTGGATTAGAAAATTTAGCTACATTGTTGGATCTCTAGGCATGAGGAAAAGTAAGGCAAGTTGCAGGGTTTAAAACTGAGTTCAATCCCTCTCTGGCTCACTTTTGGGCATAAATGATCTACAGCTTCCCCTAAATTAACAATTCAGAGATAACTAAAGGTATGGAAAGTCGCTTAACGTAGCGTCTAGTATTGATGGTGCAGACCACTGACAAGTATACGGGTCTTCTGACAATATGCTTTTTCAAATATTTAAAATCATGCTCTCTAATGCCCCTCAATAAAAAAGCCCAAACAAAGGGTTGGGCTCAATTCAATAATCATGAAGCCATTGTCATGGTGGTTATATTCCGACTAGTTTCCCCAGATTTGGCTTACAAACTCTGGATGGTCAATAAACGGATTACGATTCCCTTGAAAATCATGTACCGCCTTATTTCGGTCGATTTCTTTTTGGCTTACTGGGTCTTCAGAATGCCAACGCTTTAGCATAGTAAGTAGCCAAGGTTCAAAAACGGTTGTATTGGTTCCATCCAGAACGGCATCAGAGCTTGTAGAGTTCCCTTCCCAATTAGCGATTTCATTTTCATAACGTGTTGCCATGTAGAAATATGCTCTTGCGAAATCACCTTTAAACTCATCAATTGGCTCAAACACCGTACCCACATAACCAAGAGAGTTCGCTGCGCTGCCTAACTTAGAACCATTGCTTGATGTGTATGTCGCGCTACTCACCTCACCAAATGGCCAATTACTACGTTTCGAGTTAACGTAGCCGTCAGTGGCAAATAAATGGTGACCGTCAGAGTTCATTGGCTCGACTTTCCCACCAAACCAGCTTTTCGGGAATGAGTGCTCACGGTTGTAGCAATCACCTTCTTTGCTGTATTGACCACATTGATCGGCCACCTTAGTAAATTGGATTGAATCAGAACCTGAAGGTTTCTCCGAATACATATCGAGAATCGACCCATCAGTGTCATAGTATGCGTCTAGGTCAGCCTCAGACACCAACGTCCAAATAGCGGTGTAACCCTGACTGCTATGATTATCAATAATTTGATATAAGGCCGTTTTTAACGCAAAGCCCACTTTGCCTTCAGCGTCTTTATAATACTCACCTAAAACTGGTGGTTCAGTTGGTGGTGTAGTTGAACCACCAATTGTAAATTCTGTACTCTGACTTGCTTGGAAATCACCACCAGATGCCACAACGGTTCCGTTTACCGATAAACTGTATGAACCATTCCCCACACTGCAGCACATTCCATCTCCATAAGAGTCTAAGACTTCTAGGATGTAGCTACCATCCGCTAAACACATTTCCACTTCATTGATGGTGTTATTTTGATAGTCTGAACCAGAATAAAGAGTTTGAGAAACTGAGTTTTTGAGAGACCAACTGGTTTCAGAACCATAGTTATCCGTCACTAGCGTGAGTGCGGCACTTGTGTCATTGCAGCTTTGTGTGGGTGGAGTCTCCGTCGGCTGAAAGTTATCTAAATACACCACTTCCGAACCATCAAAACCTGCATCATCATAAAATCGTACGCCCACAACGATATCTTTAGTGCTCGTAGCGCTGTACGAGTGAGTCAATGCTTGCCACTGATTCGTTAAACCATTATTCGAGTAGCCTAAATAGCCATCAACAAAAAGGCGAGCTTTCACGTTGCCTTCCGTATGGTAAACATCGACAGAGAAATCATAAGTTTTCCCTTGTTCAACACTTATCGTTTGCAGAAAATCGGTATTACTTTGAGTGCCTGTATTCACTGTTACTTGCGCAGAGAAACTGCCGTTATTAACAGGTACGTTAGAGGGTGAAACTGCAATGCCGGAGTCAATCACACTCCATCCAGATGGTACGTTTCCTTCCCAGCTTTCGAAACTTCCATTTTGCATTTGCGCATGCGCACTCGCTGAACAAAGTAATGCAACGCCACTTAGTGTTATTATTCTATTTATCATATAACCTTCTGTTTAATTAGATAAAAAACCAACTAAGCTTAGAAAGTATTCAAAAGATGGATAGAGATGTACATCACACTTATAAATGTAAGCACTGTCAGCTTTATTAATATATGTGATGTAAAGCAATGCAACATCGACCTGTTAAACAAACGAATAAAAAGCCGAGCAGATTACCTAACTCAGCCTTTTTACTCTCTAGACATAGATCATTTATCGCCAGTGAGCATATCGAAGAAAATCTGTCTCGACTCTGGGGTGTTGTCTCGATGAGTTTCGTATTTTATATGCGAATTGGTATCAACAGATTTTGATAACTTGATACTCCAAAGCGCTTTAAGTTGATTTGGTACAATTGAATATCGCACATCGATAATACGCAGCTCGTCTGTTGGGTCCTGAGCAATATAACCATTAGAGAACCAGCGGAAGCGTTCAATATCTTTGGCTTGTTGAGAGTCTGGCTCAAGCCAAGGCAAATCACTGCTAACGTTCAGCTTAGCGATCGACTCTCCGGGGTATATATTTACCGATGTGCCAACCCGCACTGCGTCTACATGGTAATGAGCCTCTGTTTCGTATACCACTTTCCAAACCAAGATATTAGCAAAGCTCGGTTTTGCCTCTAATCGAATCGGCGTATGTTGTCTTTGTTCCGCTAATTGCCACCCAATCGCCTCTGCCCTATCTCTTTGTATCATCCCTAATGTTGGATAAATTAGAGCCCAAGCAAACGCAACACGTGCTAGCCAAGGTGCTCGTTTCAACGTTGCAAACACAAGCAAAACTAGGATGGGCAGCGTATAAACAGGATCGATGATTGATATGGTATTCCAAGCAAAACGCGCATTAGTCAAAGGCCAAAGTAACTGCGTGCCATAAGTGGTACAAGCGTCTAACAGTGCATGAGTGCCATAGCCCAGAGCGCAAAACAGCCAGCTTTGTTTGAAAGAAAGCCCACGCCTTTTTGCAATCAGGTGATGCAGAACCAAGGCACATATCAAACTGCCAATGGGGATAAAGAAGAGTGAATGGGTAAATTGTCGATGAAATTCCAACGCCAACAAAGGGTCACTTTGAGACTTAATCAGTGCATCTAGATCTGGTGCCAATCCAGAAAGTAGCCCTAATACACCTGCAACAGCCAAATGTTGTTTTTTGCTTGCTGACTGTGCCAAAGAAGCGCCTAACACGCCCTGCGTTAAAGGATCCATAAATCACTCATTGATAGCATTCCGTTGAATCAAACAAGATACATTTAGCTATAGCAGTGAATTGGGTTAAATAACAATGTTTTATCAAGATAATACTGTTGATAAAACACCCTGACATTAATGAATTCCATGAAGAGTTAGCGTTAAACGTTTTGCTGTGTGGCCTTGCTTAACAGCATTTCCCAATCAGATTTATCAACCTGTCCTTTGTGAACATTCACTTTGTAATAGCCAGTTTTAGTCAGTGATTTAACCTGAATATACTGACGAGAAAAGACAGAGTTTTTGATCACTAAGTTCGCTTTAACGTCATGTAGATGTATGTCTTCACCAACTAAAGATAAATGTCTTCGGGTGAACTTGGAGACCAAAGCATAGACAGCGATCATGATTAAGATAGAAGTAACAAAAGGGAAAAACTGGATCTCAGTCTGATAAAACAAGTTGATAGCTAAAGATGCGATCACGTAACTTATTATCATTGATAGAGCCACGTTCCAACGTGGGCCGTTGCCCTTAAATGAAATTTCTCGTGCCATCACTCGCTCCTTTAGATAAGTACTTGACCACATTTGAATATTTATTAAACGCGAACAACCTTATTATGAACCATGACGCATTAAAAGGAGTAACTCATGTTATTGAAGGGCTCAGATCGCAATTAGACATTTACATGCATTTTTTCGCACCCAAATGTCTAATGAATAAAGAAACTGAATCAGTTACAGGTTACTGAATTCTTTAATTAACGAGCAACCATACTTGCTGCGATAACCACCAACAGTACTGAGAAGATCTTCTTAATCGTTGGAACCGGTAAATGGTTAGTTGCTTTTGCGCCTAGCGGAGCTGTAAACCAAGATGTGCACACGATGCCTAGCAGCGCAGGCAAATAAACAAAGCCAGCAAAACCGTCTGTTAGAGCAAAGTGGCTGCTGCCTGAACTGATATAACCTATCGAGCCAAACAACGCGATGACAATGCCACAAGCCGACGCACAACCAATCGCCTTTTTCATATCGACAGAGAAGAACGTCAATAGCGGAACCAGCAATGCCCCACCACCAATGCCTATCATGGCTGACAAGCCGCCCGTAATAGTTGTAAGAACCGTTAGTACGCCCTTGTTCGGCAGTTTTCGTTCTTTAGGCGTATCGCTTTTGCTGCTTAAGAACATCTTTATCGCAATGAGAACCACACTTACGGCAAACACAATACGAACAACTTTTTCCGGTAAAAGAGCCGCCATAAAGCCACTAATCAATGCACCCAGAGCAACACCTAACATGATCCAAGGTGCCAAATCCCAAGGCACGTTTCCATTTTTGTGGTGAGCAAGCGCAGAGGAAGTTGAGGTAAACAAAATTGATGCCAAGGAAGTCGCAATCGCTGCAACGACCACTTGGTCAGCAGGTAAAACTTCTAAGTGAAGTAAAATGCTGCTTAACACAGGTACAATGATAAGCCCTCCGCCAATCCCCAAAAGTCCGGCAAGAAAACCAACACCACTGCCTAATAATGCACAGTATAAAATCAACAACAGCAACTCACTCATTTCGTCCATCTCTTAATTAAATTAATTGTCTTAAATAACGCACTATTAATGTGGTTATATTTCCATCAAGCCAATTAATATAACTGACACCACCTAATATTTTCAAACATAATAGATCATGAATATTCCTCATGTTGAATGTGAAGGAATACCATTGTTAATCATTTATCGAACCAAGTATAAAAATACCAAGCGATTAACTTAATACCGTATTAATTTTTTCATACAGTATTGCCTTCAACTATTAATCCGGTCACAAGCAAAAATAAAAGCAATTTTAATTCTAAAGACCGAGAAAGTCAGACAACAGATTGGGATATCAGATCAACATGAATACAGAATTTAATTTTACAATTAAGAGCATTAGCCTCGACGAGAACTATCAACCTGCGGACAGCACACGTATCACCACCAACTTCGCTAACTTGGCGCGTGGTGACAGCCGCCAAGCAAACTTGCGCAATGCACTGCAGATGATTGACAACAGTTTCAACGCATTAGCACACTGGGACAACCCAAAGGGCGACCGTTACTCTGTAGAGCTTGAAATCATTTCTGTTGATATGGACATTGAAAGCAACGGCGAAGCATTCCCTTCCATTGAAGTACTGAAAACCAATATTCTAGACCGTAAAACCAACGAGCGTATTGAAGGCATTATCGGAAATAACTTCTCTTCTTATGTTCGAGATTATGACTTTAGCGTACGTCTATTGGATCATAATAAAGGCCAAGAGAAATTCAGCATTCCAGAAGATTTTGGGGATTTACACGGCAAGCTTTTTAAATATTTCGTTAACTCTGACGCTTACAAAAAGAACTTTAATAAACCACCTGTTATTTGCTTAAGCGTGTCAGATAATAAAACCTATTACCGAACCGAGAACCAACATCCTGTGTTAGGTTTTGAATACCAACCGAATGAGTCTTCTTTGACTGAACAATATTTTAAGAAGATGGGGTTACAGGTTCGTTACTTCATGCCGCCAAACAGTGTCGCACCTCTAGCTTTCTATTTCTTTGGTGATCTACTGAACGATTACTCAAACCTAGAGCTTATCAGCACCATCAGCACCATGGGTACATTCCAAAAAATCTACCGTCCTGAGATTTACAACGCGAATGCGGTTGCAGGTAACTGCTACCAACCAAACTTGAAAAACTTGGATCACTCGCTAACTCAAATCGTGTATGACCGAGAAGAACGAAGCAAATTAGCTATCGAACAAGGTAAATTCGCAGAAGAGACTTTCATTAAGCCATACCAGTCAGTTCTAGAGAACTGGTCTGCCAACTACGCGCTTTAATCGAGCAATTGCGCTCTTAAATCACCAAGGATAGGCAGTATACGTTATGAAAACATTATTACCGACTTCAACAGCAGGCAGCTTACCTAAGCCATCTTGGCTAGCACAGCCAGAGACACTTTGGTCTCCATGGAAACTGGAAGGCGACGAATTAACCGACGGCAAACAAGACGCGCTACGTGTCTCTCTTCACGACCAGCAACAAGCCGGTATTGATATTGTGAGTGACGGCGAACAAACACGTCAGCACTTTGTAACAACCTTCATTGAACATCTGAATGGTGTGGATTTTGAAAAGCGTGAAACCGTTAAAATTCGCGACCGTTACGATGCGAGTGTACCAACAGTCGTTGGCCCTGTTTCTCGTCAAAAGTCGGTTTTTGTCGAAGATGCTAAGTTCTTACGCCAGCAAACGGATCAACCAATTAAGTGGGCTCTACCGGGGCCAATGACCATGATAGATACGCTTTACGACGCGCATTACCAAAGCCGTGAAAAGCTAGCATGGGAGTTCGCAAAAATCCTTAACGAAGAAGCAAAAGAGTTAGAAGCTGCTGGTGTTGATATTATTCAGTTCGATGAGCCTGCGTTTAACGTATTTTTTGATGACGTGAACGATTGGGGTATTGCTTGTTTAGAAAGAGCCATTGAAGGGCTTAAGTGTGAAACTGCAGTCCATATTTGTTATGGCTACGGCATCAAAGCAAATACGGATTGGAAAAAGACACTAGGTACCGAGTGGCGCCAATACGAAGAGGTATTTCCTAAGCTTCAGCAATCGAATATCGATATCATCTCATTAGAGTGTCATAACTCTCATGTTCCGGTTGAATTGCTTGAGCTCGTTCGAGGTAAGAAAGTGATGGTCGGTGCTATCGATGTTGCAACCAATTCAATTGAAACACCAGAAGAAGTTGCCGACACTCTACGAGAAACACTGAAGTATGTTGATGCCGATAAGCTCTACCCGTGCACCAACTGCGGCATGGCTCCCCTTCCTCGTGAAATTGCCTCAGCTAAGCTCAATGCGCTAAGCGCTGGCGCAGAGATCGTTCGTAAAGAACTTTCAGAGTAACGGTTTAAACTCAAACCAAAACTAAAACCGAATTCTTGAAGCCTAAGTATCCTATTAATACTTAGGCTTTTTTCTCTATTAGTACATGATTTTTATAAGCAGCGGCTTACCAAGTTTTATCTAAGTCTTGAGCATATAAAGAGATCGCGCGTTGGTACTCTTTAATCGCATCGCTATTAGTCGTAGATACCAAAAGCTCAAGTAATAGCGACGTCGCCTCTTTATGGCGACCTAAATTGTACAAACACATTGCGTAGAAAGGTTTCACCTCTATCGAGTCAGGATACTCAGCCATAGTCTGTTCGAAATAGCCTAAAGCCTCTGCATAAAGACCAAGGCTTCGATAAGTACTCGCCAAACCGAACAGCGCATCAAAACGCTCTACTGAAGAAAGCACGCCAGACAGAGATAGCACATAGTGCTCAATCGCCTGTCGCTCTTTACCTTGATTATCGTAAGACCACGCGATCTGCAAGTGCGCTTTCGCGGCATAATTTTCATCAGTGAGTAGCGTTGCCAACAAGTCACGTGACTCTTGGTACTTCTCTTCTTTTCGCAATTCGATTGCTTGTTTGATAATGGTGTCCATAGTTCTTCCTAAAATCAGTTCCATTTCAACGAGTCCTTTCACTTCAGACAACTGAGTAAAACCTTTTGATTGATAAAGCTTAATAGCGGGGTTCTCACTGAACACTCGCAACACTAACTGAACCGATGATTGATTGTTCGCATGTTCAATAGCTAAATCGAGACACTTAGAACCAAAGCCTCTATCTTGATATTCAGCTAATATCTGCAAGTCCCTAAGAAACGTTGTATCACAGTTGTAACTGAAGCGGATAACACCAATACGGCTATCCCCTACATAAACTTCATAGTTATCCAGTTCATCCCAGCTGCGTAAAAACTGACTATGACCCCAAGCGATGCCATGAGCTTGGTAGTAACTCGCCATATTCGTTTTAGTGATCGATTCAGCGAACTTAGGATCGGAACCTTTGACTAACCTTACTTCCATATTGTGTCCTTTGTTTCTAAATCAAACATTGAGCAATACGTAATTTAAGTACCAAGAGTATTGCATCGTGTTTAAACCATCCTAATCAATCTGGTTCCTTGGTTAACGCCTTCTCTAACCACATTGAACTGATGTATTGACCGTTTTTCTTCGCATATTCATTGAACACTCCGACTTCTCGAAATCCAAAACGTTTATGAAGTGCTATTGAAGCCTCATTAGGTAAAGCAACACCTGAGAGTACGCGGTGAACACCATAATCACTAATCGATGCAAATAGCTGAGAATAAAGCTTAGAGCCTAAGCCTTTACCTTGAGCTTCTGTCGCAAGATAAATAGTGACCTCTGCGGTATCTTCAAATGCCGACATAACCCGGTATTGCTGAGAACACGCGAAGCCTAATAACGCATCACCTTCTGTCGCGACATAAAGTTGATATTTACTTTGACTAGAAAATTGAGAAAACCACTGCTGGCGATTTTCCAACGACAACTTCTCTTCTTCAAAGCGCGCATTGGTATGTTCAATATAAAAGTTGAAGATATCGGTGATGCCTGCAATATCAGGTAATGTCCCTACTCTGATTTCCATGTAATGTCCTTTTAGTTGTCTATTTTGAATGACTAGTAAACAGGCATCAATAGTGACTGCAGAACTGACTCTCGCAAGGAATACCATCACGATCACCATCTATTTTCACATTGGGACAGTTTGCCAAATAAAACTTTGCTTCATCACAAGATAACATCTCACTGCAGTACATTTTTCCTTGGCAGCTAAAACCCATACTCTCATATGCCGGATTTAACTTTGGCTCTAACAAAAAAAGATAAAAAGCTGCCCCTATAAGACCAACGATAAGTGCAGACAAAATAAGTGATAAAGGATTGGATTTGAGTGGTTCTATGCCAACTAACTGAGCACTCGAAGCGCTGAGTTTAGAAGAACTATGTGATAGTTGAAATTCAACGCTATCTCCCACTTTTGGAGAACGATAACCCTTTCGAAATTTGGATATATGAACAAAAATATCGCCCTTTAATTCATCTGAGTTGATGAATCCAAACCCCCTCTCATCAACCCATCGAACAATTTTTCCATTCATAACTATTCCTCTCCAAACCGTCTCTTGGTCTTAGTTCAAATCACTAACAATATTCCGTTACGCTTAATAGGGTTCAAGTTTTCCCATTAAGGACTCTTAACTTTACCCATTTTAGTCAGGATGCCTTTGCCCTTCTCATAAACAAAAGATAAACCAAAGTAGACTGAAACCCACAAGACAAAATCAAGAGCGGCTAACTTGATATCAAGTGGATCTGAAAAGATGTTATAGGTGTGTCCAAACTTTGCTTCAATTGATTTAACTAAAATCACTGTAGCGATAAAAATCACAATCCTCATGGGTTTCCCTATCTATACGTTTAAACTAAATCGTACACATGCGCGTGGATATTGTTTAAGTTATTCCAAGTATATAATGCGTTTATAGCCCTACATGTCGTTGGCTTTTTCTATAAACCAAGTGCCTTTACACGGGCCATTGGTTAAATGCCAACGACCATCAAATCTATTGCTACTGCCACGTGCTGAAAATCGATAATCCCACTGGCTATTGCGGACTTCTAACCATTTAACGCATTACGCCAATATTGCACCGTTTTATCAGAGACAGAACCGGTTTCGTTCGCTGATGCGATCAAGAAGCCACATAAGTTGGTCGCAACTTCCTCATTGCCTAACAAATATAAACTACGAATAGCTCGCGTTAACCTTAGTTGGTTATGATCATGGTTTTTAAGCCATACATGATTTGCGGGGCTAAGCGGTAACAACGAAGATATTTCGATACCCTCTCGCTGCATGCCCCAAAACTCAAGCATCAGGTCAAGTACTTGTAGATGAGCTGTGCGGAGCTCTTCTGAATTAGCAAAAAGCGCCCTATCTTCTTGAGTAACCAACGGTGCATGTTGATTAAACTTAGTCCCCTCATCTATTGGGAAAAATACTTGAATGTACTTATGGTCATGCTCCAACCAAAAGTGATTGTAAGCTAACAACTGTTCTATATTACGACCAAATTTATCTGGCACTTCACCAGATATAAAGCGAGCAATCTCACTCATTTTAAATTCCTACTGACTATAAGCCCCCACTTATGGGCGAATACATTATTGCGCAGTAAACCTTGAAAAGCCTAGTCCTTTACGTTGTAAGCACCGATCTGACTTCGAACTCCACATACCACGCATTAGGAATCACATTTGAATACTTTCGACTTACTTTTCTAACAAACGACACTGATACTCTGCGACACATTTTAGCTCTGCAATATGTTCAGGGAATAGTTCAAACACAGTGCATCCGCTGGCGTTGGCGTTGGCGTTGGCGTAGCGTATAAGTTTTAGATTTAAGCCAGCAACCAGTGTGTTAATAACTGAGTACTAAAACCTGAACTACTAAAAGAGATAGGTAATATATGCACCGAAAGATTACGTCTTTCGCAGACAAAATCCCTCAGAAAGCGTCCTTCGGTGCATACAATTTCAAGCGACTAACATAAGTGACTAGCGCAAGAACCTAACGTAAATGGCTAACGTAAGCGTCTCAACACAACCTGCTGGTCGAGCTCATTCTGATAGTCCGTGTAATCAAGCCCTTGATCAAATATGTACTCAGTGACAAGAGTGCGAATGCATTCAACTAACGTGCTTGCTTGCCAAGGCTTTTCAAAGTAACGGTCGATACCTGCTGCATTAATCGCATTGATGGTATCAGTATGAGTGGCCTGCCCCGTAAGAAGAATTTTCTTTGTATTCGGAAAGCGGCTGTCATGGAACACTTCAGTGAGTAACTCCACCCCCGTTTTCCCTGGCATCACATGATCAGACACGATGACGGTAATGTGTTCGCCTTCTGCGTCAAGTTCATCAATGAGATCAAGCACTTCTTGTGCTGATTCACAATCTTCAATATTCAGCCAACTCGCCAGCGGCTCTAAATCTTGTATCACTGCGCTCAGTACTTCTCTCTGGTCATCGACACAGATTAAATTAAGCTTCTCCATGTTCACCCTCTATTGGTAACTTGATTCTAAATACAGTTTTAGAAGCATCACTTTTCACAATGATACTTCCGCCATAACCCGCCACAATCCGCTTAACAATTGATAAACCCAAGCCCAATCCAAACGATAAACCACCTTTTTTAGTGGTGAAGTTGGGCTGAAATACCTTTCTACGAGTCACCTCGTCAATCTCAGGGCCGTTATTCGTGATCGTAACTAATATTCTTTTCTTACTTAATCTGGTTTGAATTTCTATTGCGGCATCGTCTGAATTCGACATTGCATCACAAGCATTCTTTACAATGTTGACCCAAATCTGAACGAGCTCTGTTTTCGAGCCTTTAAAAGGCGGCAAATCTGCAGGGCTCAATCGCACAGATACTCTACGTAACTCACTTTGTAACAACGATAAGGCATGGTTAATGGAGTCATTAATATCAACCGCTTCTTCGGTGTCAATATCAACTCTGCCAAGTTGTTTAACCGATTTTACGATACCGACGGTGTGTCTAGATGCCAAACGTAAATCATGTAAATCACAGCCCATCTTCCAAAAGCGAATCGCTTCTTCTGGGTTTTTCAGCCAATGTTTTGAAATAACGTCTGTTGCAGATGAAGCGTCAATTGGAATCGCCTTCGCAAGAGAGCGAGCAATGTTTTTGTCTAAACCATATTTTCTTTCAAATTGTCGCCCACGTGTTCGCGCTTCTGACGACGATGTTTTCTGACCATGCATTAACCCAAAATCGAAAAACTGACTGGCTTCTGGATGCACTTCTTCAAGTAGATCCATGATGACCGTTTCAAGTCGGCCAGATTTACTATTTACTACACCAATAGCGTTGTTAAGCTCATGGGCAATCCCTGCAGCCAATTGACCCAAGGTCGTCATTTGTTCAGCAGTATGTAACTTCTCTAGCGCTTTTTGTTTCGCTATCGCTTCTTGTGTTGCGCGACGTTGACGACGCGACAACTCATTGACAATCACAGGTGTGAACTGTGCGGTAAGAGGACCAAACTTACGCTCATCTTCAGCAGGCGTGTCTTTATCGATCCACGCTAACTCAACATCGGTTTTAGCAACAACCGTTGAAGATGCTGTCCAATTACCTGAAAAGAAGCTATGAACGCCTATAAAAGCCCCACTACCTGCGCTAAATACTCGCACTTGCGGTGTATTCGCTTCGGAATAAAACCCTTCCAGCTCTCCACTAAACACATAATATAAACGTGTGTTTAACGCTGATTGTTCAATAATGGTGTTACCAGCACGGCACGTCACCCGACGTTCTGTCTGATTAAAATAACGATCGATAAGTGCTTCTAGCTTTTGTTGATACACGTATCGTTATCCTATGTGACCAATTGAATGTAGCACCCACACCATAACAAAACTCAGTAGCACACCAACCACACCTAAAATAATACCGATTCTGGCCATTTGATTACTTTGCACATGACCTGTGGCATGAGCCAACGCATTCGGTGGCGTACTGATTGGCAGCGACATACCTAATGAAGCGGCAAAAGTCACAACCAGAATTAACGTTAACTCACCGCCTAGTGGCGTGAGTGAAGCCATAGACGAACCTAATGCAGCCATAATTGGCATTAATAAGTTAGCTGTAGCGGTATGAGACATAAAGTTTGCCATTACCAAACACAAGAACGCCGCTCCGAACAACACCACATAGGGTGAGTAAGCATCAAACGGAATACTGTGTACCACGAGCCTTGCTAACCCTGTTTTATCGAGAGCCAAACCAAGCGCAATACCACCTGATACAAGCCACAGTACGTCCCAAGAGATTTTTTTCAGGTCTTCTTTATTGATGATCCCTGTGAGTGAGAACACAGCGACAGGAATAAGAGCGACGGTATAAGAGTTCATGCCATGGCTTGAGCCCATTAACCAAAGAATGATGGTCAGCGCAAAAGTGACGTATACCGCAATGGCTTTGGGCGTTTTAAGGAATTTACCTTTGATGCTTAGCTCGATTTTCTTTTGGTCAGCTTTGTACATAAAGCCTATTAAAAACCACGCTAACGCCATCATAATAACGACAAACGGCACACCAAATGCCATCCATTCACCGAACGTAATGAGGTTGTCACCAACTAAATATTTAAGTGCGATAGCGTTCGGCGGGGTTCCGATCGGGGTACCAATACCACCGATGTTAGCGGCAACAGGAATACAGAGCGCAAACGCTATACGACCGGGGTCTTTCGGGCCAAACACAGCCAGTACCGGCGTTAAAATAGAGAGCATCATTGCCGTTGTTGCCGTGTTAGACATAAACATCGAAAAGATACCAGTGATCAGCATTAAGCCGAGCATCACAAACTTCGGGTCTTGTCCAAATGGCTTCAACAACACGCGAGCTAAGTTTACGTCTAATCGATACTTAGTGGCAGCCATCGCTAAGAAGAAACCACCTAAAAACAGCATGATGATTGGGCTAGCGAATGTCGCCATGATATCGCTGTATTTTAACAGCTCACCAAAATGTTCCTGCCCATGCTCAAACCTTAAAAAGATCAGCCCTTTATCCGACAACATCAACAATTGCAGAACGATAATAACAACAGACGTCGCGTAGATCGGTATAGGCTCGAACACCCAGCACAATGCCGCTAATAAAAAGATCGCGATAACGCGTTGTTGAATAATCGTAAGGCCTTCAAATGGAAACGCTGATAGCGGCATTACGAGGATAATGAAAGGAATTAAAATAGGGATAATGTATTTAATATAGGGGCGCATAGCACAAAAACTCTTCCTGAGATAACAACTACTTAGAAATTAGATTTAAAGTTCTAATTTAGTCCGACAACGAATTATCGACCTCTTATCACTATCTCACTATCGGCTAGATCAATGATTCCGTAATCGCGATATCCCCTTTTTCGATTCTGTGCGCTACCTCTACGTTTGTGTGTCATTTACTGTTGCAATTAAATTCCGAGAAACAAAAGGCAAACGTTCGCCTTTGCGTGGGAGATCCATAAACTTCGGCGCTTGCACCGTTGCAGAGCACTCGCCTAAAACTTCAATCTCAGTTTGGTCTATCAACTCACTCGTTTTAAGCCACACATTGTCGGTTATGCTGAAATAATCATTAAGGTGATTCGCAGCCAAATAAGCTTTTAATGAATGAGGTTGGTGGATACTAGCACTGCTATAAAGTGCCTTTTCCAATAGTTGGTCGCTTGTCATGCTTCCTCCGTGAAACTGATGCTGAATAGAGGTGAATAAAACGCTCCTGTCTAAAAATTGTACCCAAAGCAATGAACCCAACCTTTAATCCAAAATGTAAGGTATTGAGAATCACAACAGATAACTTTGTTACACCAACACTTCATCGTAAGTACTGATTGATTTTAGTGCACCACTTAAATCATTTCTCGTATTAAACTCATGCTTAACAGCAATAACGTCGCAACCACTAGATCTACCAGCACAAATACCAGCAGTTGAATCTTCAAACACGACTGCATGTTCAGCTGATACGTTTAGATTTTGGAGTGCAAGGTTATACGCTTCAGGATCTGGCTTGTGCTTAGTTACGTGCTCTTGAGTGATTACAAGATCAAAAACATGGTCCAGTTGTAACGAAGTCAAAATATTATCGACCATCCATGTCGCAGCCGAGCTTACGACACCACATCTCTTACCTTCTTTTTTAAGATGTTCAATATACGATTTAGCGCCAATATTTAGCTCTAGCTCTTCACCTAACATCCGTTCGTAGTGGGTTCGAAAACAACGGTTAAATTCAGCTAGGTCTGGTGAAATCCCCGCATGGTCGAAAAAGTGCCCAGTCACTACCTGCCAATTTTCTCCCATGACATCTTTGTATATGTTGTAGTCCACTTGAACGTCATAATCTGCACAAGCTAGTGCCAATGCTTTGCCCTTTAACGGCTCTGAATTTACTAATGTTCCATCCATATCGAACAGATAAACTTCATAATCTTTCAATTTATTCTCCATGTTAACTTGTACAAAATCGCTACACGTGAAAGTCCCATTTAAAGCATCTAGAGGAACTTAAATAACAGCTCATGCAGTAATATGTCTACTACATAGTAAATTCAATATTCAAACCAACTTTGAACTATGCATATCGACTCAAATGGTTCTCTATAAACTCGATATCTGCACGATAAAAGTCATCAAGAGGAATCGCTGAGCGCTCTAGCCAATAGAAAGTTTGCTGTCTTTCTGCGTCGACCACTTTAGGCTCATCATTGTGATCCGCACTCAAAACGACGTAATGAATCTCACCACCGAAGTCGTTCTGACCTTGATGAGTGCCGAGGAGTTGTAAATCTTTAAGACCTGTTTCTTCCCACAACTCTCTAATTGCGGCATGGCTACCCGACTCACCGGGATCAACTGAACCTCCAAGGAACTCAAAGACCATACCTTGCCCATGTCTAAAGCGCTTTTGAACGAGGACTTTTCCATCTCTCACAACAACCGCCATAGCTATATTTTTCATCTGAGCTTTCCTTGTACTTCAAAAAGCACTTTAAACAAAATGAACTAAGAACAAGGAATGCGTCTTAGGTGTGCCGTTGTATTTGCACCAACTGTTACTTAACTTAAAAGAGACTCGCACTGACTTAGCGATTGCTGCCGCCTCAGCATTAGGTATAAAGCCCATGTAATCATTGCGTCTAGAGCTATACCCAAGCCGAACATCAATCCGATAGTTTGAAGTGTAGGAACAAATATGCCGGTTTGATAACACACAAAAGCACCACCATAAAACACACTATTAACCGCCAAAGATTGATAGAGCATGAGGTCTGTTCGACCAATACCATAGAAGTAACTGTCTATGACATTGTTGAAGCTAAACACAACATAAAATCCGACTAACAACCATACTAAATCGATAATTGGACCAGAGTTCTTAACCCCCATTACACTTGATATAAAGCCATCCCACATCGGTATTGTGATAGCCCAAGCGACAATGACCCCCACAGTTAGCCAAAAGTAACCATTGATTCGTTCAATCGATAGTCCTTTGTTGGTTGCAGCGTCTTGTTTCACTAACTGACCTAAAGCTAATACAGGAAGTAACAACCATCCCCAAATAAATTGATTCGCAACCCAGAACGTTCCGGCTTGTTGTACTTGGTTCACTAATTGCAAAATCATTACAATAAAAGCGGCATTACGAACAAATGACTCTAGGCCTGACTTCCATCCAATGACTACCCACTCCTTTAGCCATATATTTTGATTTCGATTACTTTGCCCAAACTTAAGAGATACACCTAATCTTATAAGATAGATAATAGCGACTGCGGCAAGTATTGAATTGACAATAATATTGCTAAAAGCGATACCATGAACGCCCAATTCAAAGGAAATTGGTAACTGGCTAACAAGTAAAGCGTCACACAAAATCGTTAGTATCATTTGTACGACTAACAACTTGTACAGAGTCTTCTTCTGATTTTTCAACACTAAAACTAACGATAAAAAGGCGTAAACACTAGAAAGTAATATAGCTAATGATTCCAATCGGATATATTGTATCGTCGTAGTGAACAATTCTTTTTGTTGTTGCATTGCAGTAACAAAGATTGGCGTAAACCATAGGACAACAGCAGTGATCCGCACCAGAAGTTTTG
>NZ_AJZM02000144.1 GCF_000272405.2 Vibrio tasmaniensis 1F-187 | reverse complement strand
CCAGTCTTACTGGAGCAGATCAACCTGTTCAAATGTACCTACTAGATGGTCAAATAAAGTACCTTCATCGACACGCTCATTATGCTTAGAAATTACATTTTTTAAGCTGTTAAGGTAGGCTTTATCTTCATAAACAACAAATGCTAGGCTTTCAAGTTTTTGTAACGTGAAATTATCATCAACAAGCATAGAGTCCACATCTTCATAACCAAAGCTATTAGCTATGGCTTCTGACATTAGCCCAATTGACAGGTGAAAATCGTCTTCCAATAATGATTTCGATAAGATTTCTAGAAACAAATAAAGCGTAGGAAAGTTATTGTTCACCACTTCTTGGTGATGTCTTGATTTAGATAAATTATGAGCCTGTTGTTCACGTTCGTTTTTACGAGATGCCTCTTCTTCCTTTAACTTTTCCTGATTAGCTTCAGCTTCTGCCTTTTTTTGTTGAGCAATTGCTTCTTTTGATTTAGCTGACGCCTCATCTACATTTGAACGAGCACTTTCAGCGTCGGCATCCTTTTGTTTTAATTCAGCTTCTAACTTTCTTCCCAAATAAGGGTTAGTAGGATCAGACTTATATATTTCTTCATTAAGTCCAGCTTTTTTCTTCGCTTTCTCGATATCTAACTTTATTACCTCATAATATCTAAGCTTATCAGCATGACCTCGGATTTTCTGGGTGAGAATGTTCAAGTAAGGTAAGCCAAAAGCATAAGCTAAAGCAACCAATAGCGGCCATAGCCATATACTATAGTTACTAAATACTATAGTCTTATCAAACAATTCCAGACGACCCTCTAGTGTCCCAGCCCCCCAAAAAAGCAATAGGAAACTTTTCCAGTTAAATAGAACCCAAGCTCCAATGAATGAGCCGACGACAGGACTAGTTATTCTAACTTTATTCTCATCAAACCAACTGGTTAATAATTCCTTTACCATTCCTACCTCATACTTTGAAAGCTATTTTTATCGCAAGATATTGTAATTACTAATTTTAATCAATAAAATCATCAAAACTCATAGCGCCTTCTGCTGCTAAGCCTTCCTTTACCATTTGTTTGTACCAGTATTTCAAAGCGTCCTGCATTAATGGCGTCGGTGATTTCCACACTGGTTTAATATGCTTGATCCAAAGTTCTATTTCCCTTTTGGAGTAACTCCTTTCTTTGCACAAGACTCGAGCTACACTCAAAATATTTTTCGTCGACATCTTATCGATTATCTCGTCTGGAACTGACCAGTGTCTTGTACCTAAGCAGTCTGTGTAAAAACCTATTTGCTTGAGGTCATCTAACATCATGGGATGATCTGCGTCATCAGAAAACAACGCCTTAAACTCACTAAGTGTTTTAGATCCACTCTGAACCAAAGACGGAAATAGCCACATCACGTTTTTTCTCGTATGAGAACGGTACGCTCGCCAAGCCTCTTTGACCTCCTTTCCATCTCTTGCAACTGCTAGCTCCCTTAAAATGGAAACTTTCCCAGCTTCTTCGATAGCTAAAACTGCTAGAGAGAAAGCTGTTGGATAACTACCTGCTTCAAACAGAATCTCAGCATCCTTGAGAAGACGAACGGAATTTGCGGTAGCTAGATTCATACCATGTGCAATTTGCTCTGCATTGAGCATATTTTTCCATTGTTTTAGATCTTTACTCACAAATTCTCCAATGAGTTATGAGGCTTATTGACGGGAGTCTTCTATCCCTATTTCTTTCTATCTTGCTCGTCTCAGATAAGCAACTCAAGCCATAGTAGTACGTAATGTGATTGTCGTGTATACATGAGTGATAAAACTCTTACGGCCAGCCACTAGATCTAGTAAGGTAAAAAGAAAGGAATAGCATGTGAACGAGCTTTTACTCTGAATGATAAACGGTAAAAGCATCGTGTATGAGCGAAAAACTGCATACTTTTGGAATAACCCTGCATAAAGAAATTCCAGCACCACAGTTCTGGGATGGAAGATTATGTCCAAAACCTTTCAGATTCGGCATCTCGCGTTGAGATGTTTTGAGACATCAGAAGTTATCTGAAGGGTAGAAATCAGCCCGTTGCCGTAACTCACAATTGTCCAAAAACGTGTTTCAGATGATTGGTTTCAAGAGTGATCACCGAGCGATTCTGTCGTATCTTAATTACCAAACAGCATTGACGCTATAAGAGATGGTCCAAGAAACATACCCCAGCATTCAGCCCTTATAAATAAAGAGCTGGCGACTCACATTGGACTTTTCTCTGAAATGGGCACAAAACCCCAGATACAAATACTGTGAGTATACTAACAATTGCTGATATGGCTTTTTAGATAGGAATATGGGGGGGGGATTTGATTTTTTGATAGGTAAAATCTATTGGTAATTGATACGCTATTGCGTAATATTAGGGGTGTCAACACATACTGGAACTCTCTTTGAGGGTGTTGGTGTCGGAAGCGATTCCCCTAGTCAGTGAACAGGATAATCCAAGATAAAGACCAGACCAGATTTTTTATTTGTTAAAAGCACCTTTAGGGTGCTTTTTTCATATCTACTACTTTCTTTTAAGCACCGACTTTCCCTGAAGTCGTTGTGAAAGTATCCAGCTAACACGCTTGGCTTTACCCTTCGGTAGAGTTCCTTTACCCCAGTCGTCCACCTCATAAGCTGAATTGACTCTAAGTTTCAATTCATTGGTAGTGCCATTTGGTTTAGAAATACTAAAGAAGATAGCGTAATCAAATGCTTCCATGTAATGATAGGATTCGCCTTTCTTGGTCATGTAAGGCACAGCATAGTTATCGATAAGCTTATTTTTGATGAGATCCGGAAGTTCTATGCTGCATTGGTATCTCTCATGACACCAGTATCGCCCTTCCTGCCTAAAAAGTATTGGCCCATTTTCTTTCTCATCAGTAAAGCAGTGATTGGCGTAACTAACATGTAGTTTTACTGAGTTACCATCAACCTCGATGTCATGAGAGGTACTTTGTAGATGGGTTAAGTCATAAAAGTCGCCTTCAATAGTGAAACCTTTCCAAGTCATTAACTGTCCTTAACCTTCCTCTTAGCGCTTCGCGTAAGGATTTCTCTAGCCCATTCACTAACCGACTCGTGATCTTGGGCTGCAAGTTTCCACAGCGCTTTATCATTCTCTGTACATCGAATTTCTTGTTTTTTATCAAGAGTTACGTCCTGTTTAGGTCGCCCTCTTTTGCCGTTTTGAATTTTCATGATTTTTATTTTCTGTCATGACGTTATTTAAGTCAAGTCGTTTGCTTTCTATACATCAGTATGTATAGTATTTGTCATGACGTTAAATTGATCTCATATCGTAGGGAATGGAGAACATGATTTTTGAATTTTTTGATTGGAAAGTTAAGACTGGAATAATTATTACCGTTGCTCTTATGTTAAGTAGCGTTATTAGTTTCATTATTACGTGGACATCACCAGTACCAACGGATGCATTGTCAGCCGTAACTAAATATCTAAATTATCGTTGGTTTGCTTTCTTTGCTGTTAGCACATTGTCTATAGGGGCGGCAACAATGAAGTATCACGATAAAACATTAAGACGCTGCTAATAGAGAAAGTATGCGAAAAATAAGAAAATGGAAAATTAGTTCGACCACATTTATTCAATGGTCGCGTGGTACAGTAACAGCCAGCGGCAAGTCTAATTAGCGAGGGATAATTTGTTATGAACAGTGAAATTAATCCGAAGGGATTAACGTGTCTAATTAAGCCTACGGTTATGATTGATGATTACCAGGCCGATGTTTTAATGGTGTCCCTATCGCCAGAGCTCCCACTTTCTTGTTTTTCGTTGAAGCAATGCTTTGACGGAGTGTTATTTAAAAGCGGCTCTAAAGCAGAATGGGTCAGGCAACTCCGCGAAATTGCCGATAGTTTAGAAAGTAAAGGTTAGAGCACTTGGCAAAACTATTTTTTATTTGTGATCAAGTTATTTATAGCGATGACTATTTAGACTTTGGTTTAAACGAAGTAGTTGTACACGATATTTTCGAGGCAAAAAATCGTAAGGAAGCGGAACTGATTTTTTCAAAGATAAAAATTAGGACTCTGCGTTCTGGAACCATACGACATCGGTTAAAGATGGCTGGTTATAACGTTAAATTTGAGTTTCATCCACGATTGGCTCACCCTCATCTTTATGCACTTCAAGCCAGTGGTTCGTTATGCACTCAATATCCTAATGTAGTGCATGCCTTGAAAGCTTACTCGGATGAATTGGATGATAAACATTTATTAAGAAATCGCATTGAACAATCGATTGAAAAAATAGAACAATCTAAGATATGGACTCATTACGACATCGTTCCAATGTAGAATTGATTTTGAGATTATTTAACGAGGAAAAATCGTGTCACGTCCATTACTTGATGATGCTGTATTAAAACTGATTGATGCAAAGCTAATGCTCAATGGTCACGTTACCAGTAAAGATATTTACCGTCATTTGGGCTTAGGCCGTCAAAAGGTGAGTAAGGTCTTTCAAGACTATTTAGCGGCTAATCCAGATTCGATGATCTACGTTCCTGCTAAGAAAAAATATATGGTTACAGATTCCTTCAAGCCGTGTTTTCTTGGTGAAGTTAAAGCCGGTGAGTTTGTTGATGCTTTAATCACTGTTTTTGGAATCTTTAACGTGAGCGAAAACAATAATGACTGACAAATTTAAGTATTTCATAATAGTTAGCCAAGATAGTGAAGATGTAGAGCGTTCAGAAGGGACTATTGCGTATTTTGCTAATCCAGTAGGCAAAGGCGATACAGTCTATTGGGATCATGAAAATGGGAGCAGTGGAGGTGTTATAAAAGTTGTAGAGCACCACCCTACTGTATCTATTCTTATTGTTAAAAAAATAGACTAGAGCCCCCCTGCTCTTACTAGATGTGCTTGTTTTCGTGAGCATATTAACTAAGAGCAAAATGTTTATAGAAGTAATCACTCTCCTTAGTAGTGTCCCCTTACCTCTCACGATGCAGTAAAAGGTGAATGACTTCATCTTTATCTTCACTAACAATTTCAACGCGATAAATCCCTTTGGCTTGCAGTGCTTTAATTAATAATTTCAACCGATGGGTTTTCACTGTCATGGCCAATGGCTTTATTTGATTGCTGTCTTCATCAAATCCTTGCTCTACGCTTTTTTCTTTCATGTAGAGAGTGTCTCGTTCAATCTCTTTTTCTATATCTTCCAGCATCGATGGGAATTGATACTGCTCAAATAATTCCGTTAACATGATATAGAGTTCGTCAGCCTGTGAGAATTTGGCTTGATACTCGAGATTCAGTCGATTTATATCCCATAGTTTTGCTTCAAGGTTACCTGTTCCACTGCGGCCAATACTGAGCATTGTTTTTAGTTCATTTTTACATGTCGAAAACTGAGGGCGCTTTACTTTTGGTTTGATGAACTTTACTAACAGCTCGTTTCTTCTTTTAGTTGTCCAAAATCCGCCTTGCTGACTCATCGTGCAATACAGTCCGAGAAGTGAATTTGTTACAAGTTCATCAAGGGCTTGATAGTGTTTAAGGTTCCGACTCATGAGTTTATTCTATCTAGATAACTGAAGCCTTAGTTTATCAGAAAATTCGCGTCAACATCTTAGAGAGGCGTATCACGATAGTTGGAATTTGATAAAAGATCTCATGAGTTATTCGGTAGTTATCCCCTGAAATTGTGTGTAAATTATGACCGATCAATTTTGCATGCAAAATCTTGTTTTTTCTTATTGACTTTTAGCAGCTTGTCCTTAGTATTAACCTTGTAATCAGGCGTTAACGCCAGTCTCAAAGGAGTAATACTAATGGGTAAAATCGTCGCGATCGGTAATGAAAAAGGTGGAGTTGGTAAGACGACTACTGTTGTTAACTTGGCTTACTACTTTTCTCATGTGCGCAGTAAAAAAGTGTTGGTTGTAGATATGGATCCGCAATGTAATTTGACGGATAAGTATTTTGACCAAAATGACGAGAGCAAAGCGAAACCCGCCTCTATCACTCGAAAAGTCGGTGAGGCGAATGTCATTTCATTCTTCGATGAAGAGTTCTATGGTGAGCCTGTCGAACTCAATTCAAATCTTCATATCTTTGGTGCTACTTTCAATATCAGCAGTCTTAACAACTGTACAAATGATGAAATTGGTTTCTTTGCTCAAAACATAAATAAACTGGCTGAACAATACGACTACGTATTTATCGACACCGCCCCTTCTGTTGGAAACCTGCAATACTCGGCCCTTATCGCGTGTGATGGTCTGTTGATTCCTACCACAGCAGAAGAAGACAGTTTTCAAGGTGTATCGAAAATTCTTAAATCTGTAGCGCGTATCAAAAGCACTTATGGTTTGGATGTATCTGTATTAGGTATGTACCTAAATATGGTGAAAAAAGTCCCTACTCAACTGCAAGATTACTTCGCTACCAAGTTGTCTGAGGATTATGGCGACCTGGTATTCAAGACTCAGGTGATCCATACAACTAGGGTTTCAGAAGCCTCAGCGTTCAAGCAAAGCATTATTGAGTACGACGCTAAAAAAGCTGAATACATCAATATCAATGCTTTGATGCAAGAGTTTGAGTTGAAAGCGGAGGCGTTGTCATGAGTAGTAAAAAAGATTTTAAATCTTTAATGAGCAATAAGTCTAAATCGTTGCTCGATGAAGAAATCAACGAGATAAAACCTGGTGAGAGCGTTGTTCTGATCCCTAAAGAGGACATCTATTCATCCGAACAGGTACGCAAATTCTTTGATGAAGAGTACATTGCAGATCTGTCTAAAAACATGGACGATATTGGCCAGCTTCAACCCATTGTTGTGACTCATAAAGATATTCGTGGCTACAAAATACAAGTGGGTGAGTGTCGTTGGAGAGCGGCCAACCTGAGTGATAAAATCACTCACGTAGAGTGTTTGGTGCGTGACCCGGGAACAGTGTTAGCGCAACTATCAGAAAACCTTCATAGAAACGATCTTACTCCTTTTGAGACAGGCCGCGCTTTAGAGCTGCTAATGGAAGAGCAAGGGATTGTTGAGAACAAAGATCTAGCTAATGTTGTGAGCTTATCTGAGTCTCGTATTAGCGCTTTTCGAAAGGCAGCTCAATGCCCTCCTTATATTGAACTTGCTTATCACAATGGCATTATCCGTGATGTTGATACGGTCAACTCTCTACGTATTGCAGGAGAACTCAACGAGGAAGAAACAAAGAAACTTCTTAAATCTCCTGTTTCACGTAAAGAAGCTAAAGAGCTTGTAAAAAACCTAAAGGCTTCTAAGAAAGAGGCTAAATCAAAGCAAGCTGATGAAGAACAACCCTCCCCTGAGCATCAAGAAGTAACAAATGAGGCGTCTTTAAATGAAGTCACTCAAACGAAAGTATCAGGTGCTACCCCTACCCCGAAAAATAATGGAATAAGAATATCGTTTGAGGGGGAGCAAGGCTTCATTGATCTCAATGGCCAAGCCGAAAGTGGCCAAATAGTTATTGTACTCGATTCTAGTCCAGGGAAATTGACAGTACCAGCCAGAGATATTGCAGTGATTGGGTATCACTCGATAGAACATGTCCACTAATAAAAAAAAGTTGGCTCAAGTAGTGAATACTCATCGAGCCAGCCTAATTAAGTTGTACTCATTACATTTCGAAGGCAGTGCTACTCAAGCCATTGAACAAATAACGACTAGAGCCGTCGATCGGTCCTATGTTGCTCATAGGCCCCCCCCTCCAGGTGAAGTAATAAAATCTTGGATTATTGAAAGTCGCGCTCCTCAATGGGCTTGTAGAGCCTCCTTTGACTTGTTGATTGAGCTTGATTGGTTGCCAAATACTGATATTGAAAAAGCTATTACAGCTCGCTTTCTGCTCTTGAATGACTACCCAATCAATGAAAGTTGGAAAGTGTTATTAGGCGAGTGGCTAGAACTTGCAAAGCAAGCACAAAATGAGACCTCCGGCGAATACGAATAACTGAACGTTAGTTGCGGCGTTTTTAAATAATGTAGAAGAACAACGTGAAGACTGAGAACTTGGCGCGCGTATGCTATTTGAGAAGACTAAATCCAAACTTCTCACAGACCAAGAATCAATGAGCGAAGATTGGGCGCGTCGATGCAGTCAATGACACCAATAAAATAAACAGAGAATCCGTCATGATTTTTTCATATGAACAAAGAATTAAGCACTTACATGAGCTTTCTCAATTACCTAGACAATCACTTTGTTTTCAGCTTTTAACGATCATGAACCTTTGTCATCACAACTTGGATAATGACAAGGTCGAACGATTGAAATTAAATGATGAAACCTTTTTCTATGAGGCGAATTCACTGAAAGAGCAACTGCTCGATGTGCCGAGTCTTAGTAATTCCCATAAGGTGCTCTATCTCCTACTCGATGCGGGTTTTATTGAGCGACGAGTGTTAGATAAAGATGGCCAAGTCGTTATTGGTGATAGCTACCAAAGAAATACGGCCAAAATCTATTGGCGTATATCCGACAAAGGGTTAAGTGTTTTCGGTTGATTAAATATTCTAGGAGTTAAGTTATGAACGAAGAGCTATTCAAGTATTAGGATTCAGATAAGGCCAAGAAAAAGCAAACCGCGATCACTCGTTTAAGTAATGGTTTAGCTAAGGAGCTTTTAGGAGATCGAAATACTAAATCACTGTTTAGTGAAGAAGAAATTGAAGCGATCGTGAAAGCTAGAGAAGCTCTGGACAGTGTTAAATATAAATTCACTCACCTTAAAGAAAAACGACTTAGAGATGAGCAAGAAAAAAAACGGGCTAAAGACGCTAGACAGGCTTTAGCTAAGAAACTTGCTATTGCATACATTAAAGGCTCAGGCTCGTATCCGCTCACGACTTTTTCTAGAAATCACTTCTACCTATTATGTATGTTGAATGACCTACGAATCGGTTTACGCTTAGTATCAACGATTTTGATATTGAGGATTACAGTGGAGTGGTAACTCCTGATGAAGAGCATTGCCGACGAATGAAACATTACAATGTTGATACTCTTAAACGAGAGCTAGAAGAGCGTGTGATTACTTGGATTCTCGGTGCCTGGACGTATTCTGGAGAGCCAATAAATGAACCTAAAGCGAGACTAGCTGATCTTACTTCAAAGCTCGATGCGGCTTTTGTTGGTAAAGTTGATGAAAGATACAAGGCGCAGATAGAGCGTCTTGAAAAATATAACCGAGCTATTGATGCAAAAGTTAAACGATCTGAATTTAAGATTGTTCAAGATTGATTTGAGCGATATCCCTTCTTTACTTCTTTACTTCTTTACTTCTTTACTTCTTTTAACGTTCTTTACTATCAAACTCAAAGAGCGTTAAAGCGACACTCGATTTTGCATGCAAAATTGCTCATGATTAATTTAGAAAATATGAGAATATTTATGTTAGGTCTAACTCAAAGCTCATTGGACGCGTGGAGAGTGACTTTCAATTTCGCATTGTGACTTTTGCATGCAAAATTGGACAAGCACAAACCTTACGCGGGTATGGAAGGATTATGTGTCTATTCTTCAGGGTTAGTATCGATATATGACTACAACGTATTTTGGTGACTTCTCACCGTCCTCACCGGACGATGAGTGTACGGCGAAATTGCTAAATGTTTAGCTGAATACATCAATGTTGATTCTAATCATGAATGATTTTCCTGTCCAAGTTCGATTCAATACCAGTAAAAGCAGTGATATGGCAATGTGTAAACGATATGAATAGTCTGGTAGCCGTGCCGGTACATTAAGAACTGATGTGCTTTATCAAATGGTACTCGCTATGGCATAGGCCAATTATAACGGTTCGATTAAGATCGATGAGTTGTAGAAAATCATTGAATTAGTTGATGGCTCATCGTCCCAGGATGAAAATAAAGAGCCAGTTTAAAAGGATATGGCTGACCTTGGGGAGATTGGATAGGTAGTCCCTACCTAAAACAATTAAGCCTTGCCTTGGGCGTTACCCTTCGGGCAAG
>NZ_AJZM02000143.1 GCF_000272405.2 Vibrio tasmaniensis 1F-187 | reverse complement strand
CAACGTATTTTAGGACGAGACAATGAGTAAAGTTTGTTTGATGACTAAAGAAGAATAGGTTTACCCGTATTGCTCAATGAGTCCATTGGCGAGCACAAGTGCAATAGCGAACATCATGGTTGCTACTGCGATATCGATGCCTTTCTTAACTTTAGGTTTCGATAGCGTTGGACCTAGCTTTGCTGCGCCTAATGATAAGGAATAAAACCACACGAATGAAGCTAAGATAGTCCCCATCGCAAACGCAATTCTGTCGTTGCCTTCAAACTGCCCGCCAATGGATCCTAGAATCACCACGGTATCCAAATAGAGGTGTGGGTTTAATACTGTTACAGCTAATGCACCCAAAATAACGGTGCGCTTGCCACGAGCCAATACCTCACTTTTTGATTCATCACTGGTGCGCGTTTTGAATGCACTGCGCAGTGATAGCAAACCATATACCGTTAGAAAAGCGATACCGCCCAATGTCACAGAGGTAAGCAGCAATTCATTTTGAGACAGAATTGCTCCGCCACCAAAAATACCCAATGAGATAAACAGGGTATCGAGCAGGCTACAAATCGTTGCAGTCGTTAAATGATGATTGCGTTTTATGCCTTGATTTAGGACGTACGCATTTTGTGCGCCTATCGGGATTATCATACTTGCCCCTAGACCAAAACCTTGTAATAAAACCCAAAAACTCATTTTAACCTCCACTTAATTAACGATATTTACGTGCTATGTGGCGAAGATACTCCGACCCTTTAAATAAGTATAATTAATGATTTTAATCCATTATTAGAGTTGCTAATGTGGTATTGGGTTAGCTTAAAAAGGAAGCAAATTGATGCGTGGATTGGATTATAAATGGATTGAAGCACTGGATGCCGTTGTGAAACAACGTAGCTTTGAGAGGGCCGCTGAGCAGTTATACATCTCCCAATCAGCGGTGTCCCAACGTATCAAACAGCTAGAAAAGTGGTTAGCCCAGCCAGCGCTTGTGAGAGAAAACCCACCAAGGCCTACACCAGCAGGAAAAAAGCTGTTGGGTTTGTATCGTCGTGTTCGCTTGTTAGAGCACGAGCTTGTGCCGGAGTTAATGAATGAAGAGGGTACTCAACCACTATCTATATCCATAGCCACCAACGCTGATAGTTTGGCGACATGGTTGTTACCTGCACTGTCGGATGTGATGAAGTCTCGTCAAGTCGAGTTGAACCTCGCGATTCATGGTGAGTCTAGAACCATTGAAAAAATAAAAAGCGGTGAGGTTGCCGGTGCGATCAGTTTAGAGCCCCAAGCGATTCCTGGATGCAGTGCTGACTACCTCGGTCGTATGGACTATGTGTGTGTGGCGAGTCCTGATTTTCATCAGCGTTACTTTTCAGAGGGCGTAAACTACGCCACATTAAGCAAAGCGCCTGCGGTTTCTTATGATCAATACGATGATCTGCATAAGAAGTTTCTGCATGACCATTTTAACGTACCGAGAGACAGTGTGATCAATCATACGGTCGGCAGTTCAGAAGCATTTGTGCGCTTGGCACTATCGGGTGTTGCCTATTGCTTGATTCCTCGATTGCAGATTATCGAGGAACTAGAGTCTGGTGCTCTGATTGATATTACCCCTGGCTTTCTGCTGTCTTATCGCATCTATTGGCACCATTGGCAGCTTGAGAGTGGGGTGCTAAAAGAGGTATCCCAGGCGATATTAAGTTTTGCTCACAATCATTTACCTCAGTAAGTTGTTGGTTTTTTCAGCGTCAAAGTTCTGTTAGATGTGCACAATCAGGATTGGCTAAACGATAAATTACTCTATGATGGAAGGACATTTGTTTAGCATAGGTCTACCTAATGAAGTTTGTACCAAAGATGTTAGCAACGTCTCTTACTCTTACTGCTGCGTTGAGTGCTGTGAGCTTTCCATCACTGGCTGACTCTCCATCCTTTCCGCATATTTCAACAACAGGTTATGGTGAAGTCATCGCGACACCAGATATGGCGACATTCTCAGTGAGAGTGGTAGAGTCAACGATGACGGCTGAACAGGCTAAAAGTACTGTTGATAAAGTGGTAACGGGCTTTCTAAATAAGCTGCACCAAGCCGGCGTAGATGAGGCGAGCGTACACAGCTCTAATCTGTACCTATCTCCTCAGTACCATTATCCAAAAGATGGCAAACCAGAATTGGTTGGCTACCGCGCTTCACGTAATGTGAGCGTTCAAGTGAATGAACTCGCTAATCTCAATGAGTACATGGATATTGCAATAGGAGAGGGTATTAACCAGATCGATAATATCCAACTGCAAGTTCGTGACCAAGCCAAGTATCAAGAGCAAGCACGCTTAGAAGCGATCAAAGATGCGACATCAAAAGCTAAATCATTAGCGAGTGGTTTTGAGCGTGAGCTCGGTGATGTTTGGCGTGTTGATTACAACGCACAATCTTCTCAGCCTGTGCTAATGCGTTCAATGGCGATGGATGCAAGAACAGAATCGAACTCTTATGAAGACTCAACGATCACCATTCGTGATCGTGTCAATGTGATCTATCAGATCGAAGAGTAACAGCAGCTTTATAGAAGGTTTTGGATCATGATGATCTAATACCAATCGTAGTAAATAACTGTTCTCCCTAGCTTGTTAAAATGCTCAATAACTGCGTTGGAATTTTTTATTGTAGAATAACTACTTATCGAA
>NZ_AJZM02000142.1 GCF_000272405.2 Vibrio tasmaniensis 1F-187 | reverse complement strand
CTGAATTACGCAACAAAGCCTTATGGATACACAAGGCTCTGCCTGATAATGATCCCCTGAAGTAATTCGCGATTAACTCAGTGATTCGAATTTGTTTCTTTTGATTGATTGCCAATTTATGTTTACTTGAAAAACCTAGCTATCTCACGCTAGGTTTTTTTGTTTTAGGTATCTGCGTTTCAATATTAGAGCCTAAGCCATCTCTTTTTAGAGCGTCACTGTTTACCTTATTCAGTATTGGAGTCGTCGATATTTTTGCTGATTCCTATCCTTCCTACTCAGGCACTTGAACGCTGTATTTTATGAATTGCACTAACGATTTCCTTTCGTCTATTCCCTTCAAGACTCTCAAATTTATACCGACCCAATAAATAAATTAGAACTCAAAGTATTATTTAATACATATAATACTTACGCAAGTGTGATCTGCGTCGCTAAAATTTGATTTTTAGCGCTAATGTGTTGATCTTTGTGTATGGGAAATGCTCATAATTAAAAGGAATTTAATTAGAGTTCAAAGGAAGTGTCTCGGTATGATTACGTCAGCGCCTTGGATATTGTATCCAGAGGTTGTAGAAAAGATGATTGAAAAATGGAATTTTCGTGAGCCAGAAGTTTCGGATGGCAACAACATTTATCAATTAATTTCAGAGTGCCCCCCATTAGATACTAACTCTTCATATTGCAATTTCCTGCAGTCTACTCACTTTAGTAAAACTTGTATTTTAGTGGAGCATGAAGGTGACCTTGCTGGCTTTATTTCTAGTTACCAAAAACCCAGTGAGCCCAATGTTCTCTTTATTTGGCAAGTGGCGGTGGCGCCTAAGTTTAGAGGCAATGCTTTAGCCTACAAGATGCTGAACACCTTACTTAAACGAGAGGGCCTAAAGAGCATTGAAGCGATAGAAACGACTATCACTAAATCAAACCAAGCGTCTTGGGCATTGTTCAAAAAGCTGGACGAAAAAAACGGTAACACCGGGAAAGTGACTACTTTCTTAGATGAAAATCTTCACTTTAACGGGCAGCACGATACAGAATACCTCTATCGAATCCTCCTTAAATAATCAAACACTTATAGGAATTAAATAACGGCATTATCATGGATATTTTTAAAAAGCAGGAATCTAACGTACGTTCATACTCGAATAGTTTTCCAGTTACTTTTAGTAAATCAAAAGGTTGCTGGCTTGAAACGAAACAAGGTGATCGTTACATCGATTTTCTTGCTGGAGCAGGATCTCTCAATTACGGTCACAACAATCCAATACTTAAGCAAGCCTTGCTTGATTACATTGAAATGGATGGGATTACGCACGGTTTAGATATGCATTCAGAAGCCAAAGCTGAATTCTTAGAAGCGCTTACTCGCTTAATTCTAGAACCAAGAGACCTCAATTATAAAGTTCAATTTACAGGCCCAACAGGAACCAATGCCGTTGAAGCCGCGATTAAATTGGCTAAAAAAGTGAAAGGCCGAAGCAGCATTGTAGCATTTACCAATGGTTTTCATGGTTGTACTGCAGGTGCACTGGCTGCTACGGGTAACCAACATCATAGACAAGGCGCGGGTTCAAACCTAAACAACGTTACGCGTTTGCCATTTGAGGGTTACGCTGGCATTGATGGATTAAAATTGTTCGAAACGATGTTAGCTGATAATTCTGCCGGTATGGATAAGCCAGCAACCGTCTTATTGGAAACGGTTCAAGGTGAAGGTGGATTGAATGTCGCTTCAAATGAGTGGCTACAGCGTTTGAGTAAAATTTGTAAAGCTCACGATATCTTAGTCATTGTCGATGATATCCAAGCGGGTTGTGGTCGAACGGGTACGTTCTTTAGCTTTGAACCATCAGGTATCAAGCCAGATATAGTCACGCTGTCTAAATCGATAAGTGGTTATGGCTTACCGATGGCCGTCGTTTTATTAAAGCCTGAATTAGACAAATGGCAGCCGGGAGAACACAACGGCACCTTCCGTGGTAATAACCATGCGTTCGTTACCGCTACGAAAGCGTTAGAAATGTATTGGTCAAATGATGATTTTGAAAATCATATTCAACGTAGCTCAAGCATGGTTGATGATGTCATTCAACGCAATATCAAGCGTTTCCCAGAGCTGTTCGTTCAACGCAAGGGACGTGGAATGATGATTGGCATTGAATGTAAAGATGGAAACACGGCTGACGAAATTGCCAAAACGTGTTTTGAAAACGGTATGGTCATTGAAACAGCTGGCCCTAACGATGAAATAGTGAAGTTCTTTTGCCCACTGACGATATCTGAATCGGAACTGATGCAAGGTTTAACCATCTTCGAAGATTCAGTAGAAATTGTAGCAACTAAGTATTTCAAGAAAGTATCGTAATAGGGACAGTAAAATGATTGTTAGAACACTTGATGAATGTCGCAATAGCGAAAGACGTATTGTTTCGGATAATTGGGAAAGTACTCGCATGTTGTTGAAAGATGACAACATGGGTTTTTCATTTCATATCACGACAATTTATGAAGCGACGGAAACACATATTCATTATCAAAACCACTTAGAATCAGTATATTGCATGAGTGGTGAAGGCGAAATTGAAGTGGTTGGTGGTGAGACTTATCCCATCAAACCTGGGACGCTTTATATCCTTGATAAGCACGATGAACACTATTTACGTGCGTATAAAAACAAAGAAATGGTTATGGCGTGTGTATTCAATCCGCCAATTACTGGCGCTGAAGTTCACGATGAAAACGGCGTTTATCCTCTGGTTGATTAACCGACTTTTTCTGGGGTGAAATCTCACCCCAATTTCCATTTATCTAGTCTTTATTGCTTCTCTATAACTAAGGTCTTTTATGACATTTACCGTAGAAAAAATCGGCGGTACATCCATGACAGCATTTGATGCTGTGCTCGACAATATTATTCTCCGCCCGAAAAACCCGTACAATCGAATTTTTGTTGTGTCAGCTTATAGCGGGATGACAGATGCACTTTTGGAGTGCAAAAAAACAGGCAAGCCAGGTGTTTATCAATTGATCGCAATGCGTGATGATTCTTGGGAAGAAGCGTTATCTTACATTGAAAGCCGTATGTTGTTGATCAACGAGCATATTTTTGCAGATCCTATGAATCGTGCGCGTGCTGATAAGTTCATCCGGTCGCGTATTTCAGAAGCGAAGAACTGTATTACAAATATCCTTGAAACGTGTCAATACGGTCAGTTTTCATTGAGGCATTACTTACCTCAGATCCGCGAGTTTCTCTCTTCAATTGGCGAGTCACATAGTGCGTATAATACGGCTCTTAAATTGAAAAATATTGGTATTAATTCAACCTTTGTTGACCTTTCTGGTTGGGATAACAAGACTCCTCAGAGTTTGGACGATACCATCAGAGACGCTTTTTCAGACATAAATGTGGCTCAAGAGCTACCTATAGTGACGGGTTATGCCTATTGTAAAGAAGGTTTGATGCGTACTTATGATCGTGGTTACAGTGAGATGACGTTTAGCCGTATCGCGACTATGACTAAGGCATCACTGGCTATTATTCATAAGGAGTATCACTTTAGTTCGGCCGATCCAAAAGTCGTTGGGGTTAGCTCAGTTAAACCAATTGGAGCGACTAATTATGATGTTGCCGATCAGTTAGCAAACCTTGGTATGGAAGCTATTCATTCTAATGCCGCAGCAGGGTTGCGCGAGAGTGGAATCGAACTACAAATAAAGAACACTTTTGAGCCAGAGCATGAAGGTACACTGATTTCTTCAGATTACCGCCCAGACACCAATCAGATAGAGATTATTGCCGGAAAGCAGAAAGTATATGCATTGCATGTATTTGATCAGGGGATGGTCGGTAAGGCTGATAACGTCAGTTATGAATTAATGGAAATTATCGCGGATGCGAGAGTTAACCTTATCGGAAAAGAGATGAATGCTAACTCTATTACGTATTATCTAGGCGGTAGTTCAGAAAGTTTAAATAAGGTGTTTTATAAGGCAGAGAAGCGATATCCGAAAGCATCTATTTCGGGACGTATGGTCGCTATCATTTCGGCGATCGGCTCTCAAATTGACACCAATAAAACGCTAGCGAATGGCGTATTGGCTTTGATGAGCAATAGTGTTACGCCCATTGCGTTACATTCGTCGATGAGAAACGTGAATGTACAATTTGTTGTGAGCGACGATAAGTATCAAGAGGCCATTTGTGCATTACATGAAGAGTTTTTTGAACAAAAGCAAAAGGTCACATCATCAGTGAATGCTGCTTAAATATAGAGCAGCCTATCCCATCGACTAACTGAACGTTTGATCTGTAGGGGTGAGGCTGCAACGAATTCTGTGTAAAGGCCATTTTTATGATGGCCTTTTTCGTACCTCCTCGATGACATATTGTGATTTCAGTCCTTATTTTGTAAAACAAGGTTATGAACTTTAAGGTGCGGCATTTAATGTCGGTGTTGTTGTTGTTTCACGCGAATAATTCAGGAGCAAGGTATGAGTTCTCATCAAATAAAAAATGTGGTATTTGACGTCGGCAATGTGATTGTACGTTGGTCACCGCTAGAAATTACTCGCCTGACTTTCGGGGAACTTGATGATCTGGAAACCCAAGCGCGTTCAATTTTCCAAAGTACGATTTGGTTGGATTTGAACAAAGGGTTCTTAACCGAAAATGAAGCCAAACTTCGCTACCAACAAGAGTTAGATTTATCTTCATTAGAGTGCGATCGCCTGTTCTACTACGTAAAGCAAACGCAGATCTTACTGTACGGTTCTATTGACCTCATCAAGCAAGTAAAGCGAGCAGGTTATGCTGTGTATGCGTTAACCGATAACGTGGTTGAGATTGTTGAGTACCTAAAAGCCACCTACGAGTTTTGGCCATTATTTGATGGTGCAACGGTATCGGCAGAGTTGAGCATGCTCAAACCTCAACCTGAAATTTATCATGCTCTACTGTCACAACATGGTCTTGAAGCTTCAGAAACCGTCTTCATTGATGATATGCCCTGTAACGTTGAAGGGGCAAAGGCTGTAGGTATGGCCGGTATCCAGTTTAGTGATGCTGTGCAATGCGAGAACGCACTACGTGCTTTTGGCGTCGAATTGACGTGATCATGTAGCGAAGTGCTCAAATTATCTATATTTAGTCAGGTTTCTCTATGCGGATAGTCTAGGTAGAAAAGCTAAGTAGAAAATATTGATAAAAGAGAAAATGAATCGGTTAAAAAGAGGTGATGTTTCATGTGAACATCGCCTCTTTTTGTATTCGTTGTTCTAAGTAGCTTTATTCTACTGATACGTTTTATTCTTCTATTTAGCTTTATTGTTCAGTATTCAGGTGTCGAATCAACTTCGCTGGTGTACCACCGTATAAGCAGTCTGGCGGTACATCGCTGTTGACTACTGAGTTCGCTGCAATCACTGATCGAGCGCCAATTGTCACGCCTTGGTTGATCACTGAGTTACCGCCAACCCACACATCATCTTCGATTGTTATTGGTAAACAGAAGGTTTCCCATTTACGGCGGCTACGATAATCAAGGGAGTGTGATGGCGTATAGAATTGCGCACTTGGTCCAATTAAAACATTGTTACCGATCTTGATGTTCGCACCATCTAGCATTACTACGTTCATATTAATGAAGGTATCGTCGCCAATCTCGATGGTTTTGCCAAACTCACAATGAAAAGGGGGCTGGATTAAGCTGCTACTACCAACCTTACCAAATAGCTGCTCTTGCAATGTGTGTTGCTGGTCTGGATCTTGGTAGTTGTTGAAAGCCATTAGCGACTTTCTGGCATTGGAACGCATGGTATCAATTTCTTGGTCTGCACCATCATATACTTGCCCAGATAGCATCTTTTCTAGTTCAGTTTTAACGTTTGTATTACTCATGCTTGCCCACTTTCCGAGAGTCTCGGTTTAATACCAATCGTAGTAAATA
>NZ_AJZM02000141.1 GCF_000272405.2 Vibrio tasmaniensis 1F-187 | reverse complement strand
ACTGAATTACGCAACAAAGCCGTTCTACCATGCCCATGCCAAACAGCTAGAGCAATTTCTTCTAAAACAAGTTCGAAAGAGCCTTGTGTCAGATCTAAAGTGCCCGGGTGAGTTTCCTTTTCCCATTTTCTCTTATGCACGGCCTTCAGTAAATCGGCATAAATAACATTGAGAGTGATGTTTTCATCAAATGCTATTCTTCCTCCTTCAAATGCTAATGCTACCAAATAGTTTAGTAATGGCTCTTGAGTAATCGGAGTTAAATTATCCTTATTTAATTTTTTTGGTAATTTTTTATAATTTAGACCTTTCGCCTTTGCGTACTTTTCCCACCATATATTTCGTTGGTCTATCTTCAATAAAGAGTTGGGATCTTCGTACTCATCATAAAAACGTTCATCAACAAAATATGGCAATAGTTTTAATACTTGCTTACACTTTCGTAACTTAGTTTTTGTGGATTGAACTGCAACATCACGCCCTGTAATAATGGCCTGTCGTCTGTGCCCTTGCCCGTTATATCGATTGATCTTAATAATAACTTCTTCTACAAACGCCATAGCTGCATCAGATGCGGCTTTACCTCGCATAGACAGTTCGTCTAAGCCATCAAATATAAGTAAGATTCGTTCTTGCCCATGAGTCCCGTCTAGAGGGTTAGAGGACAGGAATCGGTCATCCCTGATAAAGCTCTCTATAGCAGTACTCAAATCGTCATCGATATCAAATAAATGGAGTGGTACAAATAATACGTGTACGCCTGATATTTTTTGAGAGATTTCCGCAGCTAAGATTTTTGCAGTAGATGACTTACCAGACCCTGGCCCACCACTTATAACTTTAATCGCGTCGTCAGCTTGATAGTTTTCAACCCAGCGAAATATTTCTTCATCTACATTAACAACACACTTTTTTTTCCGATTTTGGCTTTGCTCCAACGCCTCACTTTGCTCGATCTTTTCTTCGTAGTAACCACGTAAGGGAACGTAGACTTGTTTTAAACCGAAAGCTTCTGAAAACACAGGCTTATTAGCTTGCTCTTGTAACCATGAATGATACATGCTCCATTCACGCTCAATCTTTGTCGCCTCTAGAAAAGGAGATGTGACCGCATCTTGAATCGGATTATAAGTAGCAGCGTCCGATAACCATTGCTGATGAAGAGTTACAGGGAAGCAATCTTTAAGGCGCAAATAAATGGAACTTGCCTCATATTGACTCAAGCCTAATCCTAATAGCCAATCGGTTAGAGGTTGTTCTATAACAGAAAGTAATGCTATTTGCTTAGGGTTTGTAAAAAAATCAGAGTTAATCCCTACTGGTTTCTTTTGCATTGAAAGGCTTAAAGTTTCAGAAAGCTCTTCAATGCCTGCTTCATCTATGCCTTTATTTTGTAATAAGTTCGCACTTTCAACAACTAAGTGGTAAATAGAACGATGCAATGAAGTATTAATTAGCTCCCAAGCTAAAGCACCAGCAGTCTGACCTTCTAACCCCGTTGCTTTTAACATATCCAAAGCGTTTTCTGTCGCTCCTTTAGTATCTTGCATCGCGATATTAACCGCAGTTTTTCCTAATGCTGAAAAAAACTCTTTAGCATCAAAAGAAAATGCTTGGCACCACCATTCAACAGGACGTTCTATTTCAAAATCAAACTGAATATCTTTCATATAATTTTTTTACCTGTCTCGTCCTAAAATACGTTGAC
>NZ_AJZM02000140.1 GCF_000272405.2 Vibrio tasmaniensis 1F-187 | reverse complement strand
TCCAAAACTTCTGGTGCGGATCAATCTCAGTTCAAGCCATCAAGCGGATAGATGCTCGGATTGGTTGGATATTACCCGCGCTAAAAGGCATTTAAAAGCGGCTGAGAACCTAGAGGCATCCCTTGATGAGATCAAATGGTTCCACACTCATAATCTCAAGTTTCCAGACTGCCGAGTTAAAGATCAGCGAATAATTGCACAGCCTCTTGTGACAACCGAGGCATTTATTTCAAGCGCAGTATTAGAGCAACGCTTGGGGTGGGCGCATAACTCTGCAGTGTATCGCCATACATTGTGGTTATTGAATCCTTTCCGCTGGCAATCACAGTCCGTATGTATTCTTTCACTTATACAGCAAGAAAGCCCTATTTGGGTTGGGTTGCTCAAAGAATTTGGTTTAAGTGCTAAGTCACTTACTCGCTTACAAAATACACTGGCAGAAGAGCTCCCTGAGAATAGTTTTCCCGATAGTGTCAGCACTTACAGCAAGCAACTTCGGTTTCCATGGGGGGATGATTATGTTTCAGTCACACCAGTGGTCAGTCATGCTATTCAAAGTGAGCTAGAAGTGAGATCGCGAAGTCAGGAAAGTAAGCTCAGCTTTGTATCTTCGTCATTACCAAACTCGGCAAGTATCGGGAATCTGTGTGGCAGTTTAGGTGGGCATATGAAAGTCCTAAACTACCCGCTAGACGTCAAACCAGCGCAGGGTGGGACGTTAACTGAAAGTCGCAAAAAGAGTGGCCACTACTTTGATGACTATCAGGTAACTAACGCCAAAATTTGTCAGGTGTTAAACCACTTAATTGGATCAGAACCATCAAAAACACAGAAGCAAAGAGAGAGCGCTCGTAAGGTTAGAAGTAAGATATTGCGAAAGCAGATAGCCCTGTGGATGCTTCCATTAATTGAGTTAAGAGATATCGTTGACGCTGCCCCCAACCAACAGCAATTGGAACATGATGACACTTTAGCTCAAGCCTTTTTGACCCGACCAGAAGCGGATCTAGGCTCCTTAGCTAGTGAGTTTAACCGTCGCTTGCATCTCACGTTTCAGAATAACAAGTATGCCGCGAAGTTTGCCTATCACCCTAAGCTTATGCAGGTCGTCAAAGCCCAAATCGTATGGGTACTTGAACAAATCAGTAAACCAAATGGCAATGAAGATAAGGTAACGGGTGAGCAGTATATCTATTTGTCATCAATGAGAGTGCAAGATGCGGTCGCAATGAGTAGCCCATATCTGTGTGGTGCTCCTTCTTTGACTGCTATTTGGGGGTTCATGCACCATTATCAAAGAGAGTTTAATAAGCTAGTTAATTGTGATTCCCCGTTTGAGTTTTCGAGTTTCTCTTTTTATGTTCGAAGTGAAAATATTCAACCGACAGCGAAGCTTACCGAACCCAACTCAGTCGCCAAAGCGCGAACGGTTTCTAACGCGAAGCGACCAACTATTCGTAGTGAACGATTGGCAGACCTAGAAATAGACTTAGTTATTAGAGTCCATAGTGACAGCCGAATTTCAGATTTTAAGACTGCGCTTAAAACGGCCCTTCCCGTTGCTTTCGCCGGAGGGGCATTATACCAACCACAGCTATCGACGCAGATTGAGTGGCTAAGGACATTTACTAGCAGGAGCGAGCTTTTCCATGTCATAAAAGGTTTACCAGCATATGGGCGATGGTTATATCCAAGTGAAAACCAGCCGAGTGATTTTGATGAGCTAGAACGTTTAATAACTAAAGACGCTGATAACTTGCCAGTTTCCATCGGCTACCATTTGTTAGAGCGTCCAACTAAACGGGGTAACTCAATCACTAGTTGTCACGCTTATGCAGAGAATGCGATGGGACTTGCTCAGCGAGTTAACCCCATAGAAGTACGTTTTAGTGGAAGAGATCACTTTTTAAACCACGCCTTTTGGTCGATAGAATGCAGTAGCGAAACTATTCTTATAAAAAACTATAGGGATTAATCGTTTATGGAACTTTGCACTCAGCTGAATTACGTTCGATCACTCTCTGCTGGCAAAGCATATTTCTACCATCTTTCTAAAAGTGGTGAGATGTGTCCCCTTGAAGTTGATAGAACTAGGTTGCGCGCACCAAAAGGGGGTTATGCAGAAGCCTATAAAGGGGGCAAGTTTGTAAAAAAGAATGTTGCTCCACAAGACTTAGCTTACTCCAATCCTCAGTTCATTGAAGAGTGTTACGTAAAGCCGGGTGTAGATGATATCTACTGTGCATTCCCCCTTCGAATTCGAGCAAATTCTCTAACCCCTGATATCTGTAGTGACGATGAAGTGCGCAGTAAACTTTCGTTACTGGCTAACACTTATAAAGAGCTCAATGGGTATCAGGAGCTCGCTCATCGATACGCGAAAAATATCCTGCTTGGCAGTTGGCTTTGGCGTAACAGAGAGTGTCGAAAGCTGTTGATAGAAGTGACCACCAGTGATTCACAAACCCTGATTGTAGAAAACGCAACAAAGCTTTCTTGGTATGGTCATTGGGATGAGGCTTCAGCAGAATGCCTAGAAAAGCTCACAGCCTATTTGATGCGAGCCCTGTCTGACCCGACCGAATATTTCTATATGGATGTCAAAGCTAAAATTGGAGTTGGTTGGGGAGATGAGGTTTACCCAAGCCAAGAGTTTTTAGAGAGCCGAGAAGATGGTGTTCCTACTAAGCAGTTAGCTACTGTCGAACTATTGGACGGAAAAGAAACCGTTGCGTTTCATGGTCAAAAAGTTGGAGCCGCGTTGCAATCGATTGACGATTGGTGGCATGAAAACGCAGATAAACCCTTAAGAGTGAATGAGTATGGAGCTGACCGAGAGTACGTTATAGCAAGGCGACATGTTTCCTATGGAAATGACTTTTACCAGTTAGTCAGAAATACAGAGAATTGGATTGAGACAATGACCGCTTCTCAGACCATCCCAAATGACGTGCACTTTATTATGTCGGTCTTGATTAAAGGTGGTCTCTTCAATTGTTCCAAAGCGAAGTAAGGATGACTATGACGACGCGTTACTACTTCTGTATACGTTATACCCCTGTTCAAGCCGACTATGAGCTGTTAGCAGGACGTTGTATCTCTCAAATGCACTTGTTTATGGTCAATAACCGACAAGCCATGAATAAAATAGGTGTGAGCTTTCCCGACTGGAACGAATCTACAGTTGGCCAAACCATTGCCTTTGTTGCTGAAGATAAAGAGATGATGATTGGACTCTCTTTTCAGCCCTATTTCTCTGTGATGGTAAATGAAGGTTTGTTTGAGATCTCTAGTGTTTGTGAGGTGCCTGACATTGCGGTTGAGGTGAGGTTTACCCGTAATCAAACGATTGGGAAAAGTTTTCTGGGCTCCAAGAAACGTCGAATCAAACGTAGCATGGCGAGAGCCGAACTATCTGGTGTTGAACCATCGTTACCAGCCACTAATGAAGAGCGAATCATCGATAGTTTTCATCGAATACCAATCTCCAGCGGTTCATCTGGGGAAGATTATATGTTGTTTGTACAAAAGGAGTTTGTCGGTGAGCGTGGTGCAGCAAACTTTAATAGCTATGGTTTAGCCACCAATCAAGAAAGAAAAGGCACAGTACCTGAGTTACGTTTTTGACCCTTTTTCTAAAGCTCTTTTTCGGAGAAGTAAAAACAAGGACTTACAGACACGATAATAAAAAGGGTATTTTAGACTTTTGTGATGTAAAGCCAGTGGAATTAAAAGCTTAGTGACTATAGTTAACAGTGTCCTGCCGCATAGGCAGCTAAGAAAGCTAAATAGTCTTGAAATACCTTGCTTACCTTGTGTCCTGCCGCATAGGCAGCTAAGAATAGGCCAGGAAGAAAGCAACCTTCCTGCTGAACAAGCAGTTAATAATCAAAACCATCATGTTTAGGCTTGATGGTTTTTGTTTGTTTACAATCGGTTTTATTCGTCCCACTTTCTAACATGGAAATGCCGCGAAGTTTGTTTAAGCGCATTCACTCTAACGGTAGTCTAGCTGATTTTGCTATACTGCAACTTATCTAAAATTCCTGCTAGGTTGTATGAGATGAGTAAGAAAAAGCTGACCGAAAAAGAGCTGTTAGAAGGGATTACTCCTTATAATGCCCACAGTGATTTACTCACCAGGACTGAAACAAAGCCTGATTGGGTGCCTTTCGCCGACGAGGTAGAGCGGATTACAGATGATTTAATGGCTAACCGAAATGAGGTTTTCGATGAGCTTAGTTCAGGTTTGGTGAACCCAGATATTTTTCTTTCAAACCTCAAGTTAGCACTTGATCGCCTTCCTGATGGTGATATTGAGCTTTGTGATTTGGGCAATGAAATTGGTCGGGTTATAGCTAATTTGAATTCACCAAATAAGACACTCTTACGTGAAGTAACTCATGGTATTGAACATGGTTTTGACATGATTAGCAAAGAAAGAGGAACTTCGAATGAATAAGCTTGATGAATGGGTCGACAACAATATGACATTAACCAGTATCATCATAATGGTTGTGGGCTTAATACTCGGATACATCCTTTTCTAGTATCAATTACTAAGGTTTCGAGGAAAAACTCAGTTGTTGCAAATTCTGCAACAACTCCAATCTTCTAATTGTGAAACAGCCTGTTGCACAATTGCGGTACAACCTGTTTCGTGAATTATTTCTGCCCCTAAACGTGTTTAGAGCATAAGAAACTATCAATAGATTAATTTGTGTGTAAGCCTGTTGCACCAGTTTTTTAGTCCCAGATACGACAAAGCCACAGGCAATACCTATGGCTTTGTAAACAGCTACAGAATGTTTGTCATTCAAAACGAAGAGGGAATACATTCTGTGTGCAGCGTCGGGTGTTTTATCACCAAAGTATATGGAAGGGAAAGCACCTAGACTTATCATATGTCCTCGGTGGTCTGCTTTGCAATTAAGCCAAGTTCAATTCGATACAATTACTTCTGGCCAGACAGTAAGTAGTACATCCAAGAAAAAGCAGAGATACCCGAGGCTCTCAACGTTAGTTTAAAGCTAAGAACTGTATGTGGCAAGCTTGCTTCTGCCCCAAGATGTGTTTAGAGCGCAAGAAACCACCATGAGATTTCTTTGTGAAACAAGCTGTTTCACAATTGTCCAACAGGTTGTTTCGTAAATCACCTCTGCTCCAACCCGGTTCTGATCTCGTCGCTTCGGCAATAGAACTAACTAATGTGCAAAATATGCACATTGCTTATCAAGCAACTATCGAGGATTCCTCGGTAGTTGAACTGTTGCAATAATTGCCCGAGCAACGAGAAAGCTCAGTGATTGCAGATTCTGCAACAACTCATATCTGCCCCTTTTCTAGTTAGACGCTCATTTCGCAGTGTGCGAATCGCAACCTGCGGAATGAACTTCTCTTCCCCTTAAAGTATTTATAAACCATACATTTACGTGGTAAATCTAAAGGGATCTAGCTTAGCTTGTCTAAAACACAGACACGACCATAACTACATTACGCGCGACCAGCGGTCAATAGTAGCTGGTATTGACCGCCTTCAGTTCGGAATTCGTTTTCTAAAAAAAACGACAACTTTTGCACCTACAATTAATTGTTACAAAACATGCGCTTAGGTTGCTTTTTATTGTCGGATTTCACGGTGAAATTGACAGATAACCAACAGGGTTGGAAGCTTTACTAAGCGGCTTTCCGACAGCAAACATTATTCTCAATTTTCTATTTTACGTGATAACTGTAGCTTCAAGCTTGTCTGACTCGTTTGTGCCCCAAAATTCGCTAGAACAAATAATCTATAAGATCTGTGTCGTTCATTTTACCCTACAAAAAGTTATCCGATAGATTTCAACTCAACACGATTGAGTCTCCATTATGCTTGTTTGGCCTGTTAGATTGCCTATTTAGTTGGTTAAATCGTCGGATTATCTTGTTAAGGATGATAAGTTACTGAAAATATTGTTATTATCCTTTTTATTTATCAGTTAAGCCGACTCCCATGAGATATGAATCAGCTCCTGTAGCTCCAGAAGAAAGACAAGAAACCACAAGAGAAAGAGCGGAGCGTCACCGGCAAGAGCGCCGAGCGGAATTAACCTATACTGCAAAAGATTATAAACGTTGGGCTGAAGATAGAGAACGCGTTCTTGCAGAGCGTGCTGCTGCACAACAGGCCTACGATCTTACTGAAAGAGAGTGGAATAAGGAATTACAAGAGCAAGCGAAAGAATATAAGTGGGATACGTCTCAACAAACCAATGTCAGCATTGCTGTGATGACTGTTGAGGAAGCGAACGAGTATTTAGATTTACTCATGAAAGACACTCACGGTGAGCTTTCTACAGGTAAAGACTACACAGGCGTAAGTATGGGCTTAAAAGGTGCCTATGAGGTAGCCAAAGAGCTTGGTGGATTGGGAGCAACCGCTAAGGCGGTCGATATCAATGGAGTGACGAATATTGTGGTTGAGAACTACAAGCCTCGATATTTAGATCTCGGTATTCGTTGGCAGGAAGCGACACCTCAAATGCTTAAAATCGGCTACGCACTGAATACTGTTAAAGGTAATGTTAATTTCGTGAAAGGTAACATCTATGTAGAACTTGTTTTCAGTGGCGCAGTCAATGCCGTAGATTACATACTGCATGATGAAAAAAACTTGGGTGAGGTTGTCGGTCAATATTCTGCTGACGTGGTCAAGGGGGTTGTTGCAGGTGTAGTCGCTCAAGGTATTTTACTCGGCTCACGTGCGGCACTAGGGTTGCTCTTTGGTTTTTCTTTACCAGTTGCCGTTGGGCTGGGCTTGTTTGCTTATTCCGCCTTCAAGATTGGTGGTTACATTTCAGACTTAGACGACGAATATAAGTTTACCGAACCAATGAAAGAAGCAGTAGAAGAGTTAATTGATTAATATGACAGACTTACTGAAGAAGCTTTCTGCTTTGCTATTCTTTATCGCCATAACGCTATGGTGCGCTTTTGGTGTTTATGACTTGAGCAATTTAGTAAAAAGCGTAGATATTGAGCCCATCATTAAAGTATCGGGATACTTTAACAATACATCTTCATTTGTACTATTTGGCTTTTTTCTTCCTTGTATCCCAATGGCACTACTCAATATATTTTTAAATGTACAACTACCAAAATTAACACTTAAATTAATGTTATTTGGAGCGTTGGTTTTTGCTGTGTTAGGTCACTACTTTGACTCTATGCTAAGGCAAGAAATCAGAGATAACAGCTATGTCGAATGCCCAACAAAGAGAGAAGTGGCTTTGAAATCCTCAAGTCGGACGTATGTTTTAGACTCTAGTCTGTGTGAATAGATTGTCGTTCGCTTTCTTGGCGCACAACAACCTGCTAGCGCATGTAAACCGGTGCGCTAGCATTCAATAACGCGGTTTGCAATACTTCGAGTTATCCATTATTTGCTAACATTTCATCATTTCCTAAATGACTTCTGTCCAAAAGTTTGTTACACACATGTCGATTATGTCTGCTAGAGGATTAATTGGAGCGTAGTAAATTTACTACGTTGAATCTTAGTCGTTGTTCAAATTTGCAGACTTTCGATGCAATGTTATGCGAACTTATACTGCAAATAGTATTGTAAGTCTTTGATGGTTGGTTCGAGTTATGCTGACTTATCCTGCAAGCATCACCTTAAAAAAGCCGCTCTTTATGAGCGGCTTTTTGCTATCTGAAGCTTTTTAAAGTGAACAACAGTTCGCAATTAGTTTAGTCCACACTGCATACCAAACTATTCGTAAATGCTGTATGAAAAGTATTTACTTGCGATTTTTTGATGTTGACCATTGTCGATCAGTCTTTGTATTCCACTATCGATAAGATCTTTTAATTCGTCATCTTGTTTTCTAACAGCGACTCCAATACCACGACCAAACCACTTCTCTTCTGTAAATTTAGGGCCTGTAAAGTGATAGTCCTTACCCTGATCCGTTTCAAGAAAGCCTGCGTTGAGCCCCATTGAACCACCAAACACGCTATCTAGGCGCCCATTGAGTAAATCGGTAAAGGCTTCGTCGAATGATCCATAACGCTTGATATCTACATTTGGGTAGATCTCGGAAAGGTATTTGTCACCAATGGTAGCGCGCTGAACCCCAATTGTTAGTTCATTTAAGCTGCCGTCATCCATATTGATTTCACGCCCTTTTTCCATGACAAAACGAGTGGGAACTTTAGCGTAAGGCATCGTGAAGTTAACTTTCTTTTCACGTTCTTCGGTAATGGTCATAGCCGCTATAATTGCATCGTTTTTACGGCTTAAAAGTGATGGGATAATACCGTCCCAATCAGTTTTTGAGATGATACATTTTACTTCTAATTCGATACACAAGGCGTTGGCTAAATCGACTTCAAACCCCTCTAATTCACCATCTTGCGTTGTCCAACTGAACGGTGGGTAGGCCCCTTCAACAGTAAAGCGAATTTGTTTCCAATCTTTTGCGTATGTGAACACAGAGAAAACACTGACGAATGCAACAAGTATCCATTTCATTGGTTATTTCCTTATAGTAATAATGGATATGGATAATTAACCAATTGTTAACATTTATCAATGCAAATGCATATTGATGTGAGCAAAGGCATGCAGATCAATTAGTTTGCTCCAGTTTTATTGCCAGAAGTACTGTTAGCGTATTTAAGGACGTTAACAATACTTATCCGATTAATCCGCAGGTAGCGTTACAGCAGACGATTTTCCTCCCGAATGAAACTCAATTTATTGTTTTTCCTTTACTGGCTCGACTATAGGTTGGAGCTGTGATTTGTTACTGCGAGTACGATGGCTGCAGTTAAAAGCGCTGAGCCACCGATTTTATTCAGGTACGTTGGGTGATCTTGCATAAACCCAAGAAGCTTCTTGGCAGAGATGGCGTAAATCATCACCCACGTAAAATCCAACACTGCCATTGTGGGGCACATCACCAACATTTGTGATAACAGGGGCTTGGTTGGGTCTATGAACTGGGGAAAGAATGCAGTGAAAAAGACAATCGCTTTGGGGTTACCCGCTGCAACGAAGAAACCACTTAAATAGAGTCTGTGGCCTGAAATCGCGGTGGGTGAATTGGTGGTTATTTGTGCATCACACTCAGGTTTATCACGCAACATCTTGATCCCCATATACAGCAATGTTGTGACCCCAAGCCACTTGATAACGGCGAACGCTAGTTCAGACGTTGACATTATGATGCCAAGTCCAACTGCAACAATGATCATCTGTATGAAGTTTGCTGAGATATCGCCTAGTGCCGTAAAAATAGCTTTATTAACGCCATATTTCATTGAATGAATGACGCCCAACAAAATGCTGGGACCTGGCGTCATGGTTAAGATAAGTGAAGCGAGGCAGAAGGTTAGCCATGTTTCTATAGTCATTTGTTTTCTCCGGGTGACTAGTATCTATTTTTCGGAAAAAGTAGTCTGCTAGCATAGAGATAGATATCAAAATAACCTGAGGTTATATAAATGGTTGAAGACTTGGAAAGCATCCCATCATTAGTTCCCAAATTACTTCTGCAGCTACTAGCGCTCGGAAGTATCACTGATGCCGCTCTGGTATTAGGAGTCAGCCAACCCGCTGCGAGCAAAGCTCTTCGACGTGCTGAAGATGTATTAGGTTTCGCTTTAGTTCGAAGAGACAGTCGTCCCTTATTGTTAACAGAGGAAGGGAGGTTGATTGCTGAGTTCGCTAAACAGCAGGAATTGCAGGGAGAGGTGTTATTGAGACAGCTTCGACTTATTCAAAAATATGGCGCTGGACAGGTGAAAGTGGCTTCTTTTGGCGCATCCGCTTCCACACATATTTTACCCAGCCTAATTCATGCGATCAGCCAACACTTACCTCAAGTTAAAATTGAAATAAGCGAGTTTACTGACGAAGGAGCATTATTAGCATTGCGAGAGGGGCGCGTAGATTTTGCAATCGCGGTTGATAAAGAGTATTTAGATCTAGATATCATCCCAGCTTTTACTGACCGTATGGTGGCTTTAGTTCATGAAGATGACCCTTTATCCCAGTTGTCAGTTTTGTCGGCTGTGGATATCGAAGATCGAGATTTTATACTGAGTAAAGGGGGCAGTGAGGCGCTCATTAGAGAATGGTTTAAGCTATCAAAATCTCGCCTTAAAGAAAAACACACCATTGTTCAATTGACCTCGATACTTGCTTTGATTAGAGCGGGCTTAGGTGTTTCTATTGTTGCAGAGCTTGCCGTTCCAGAATCTCATCCCAGCGTAAATGTTATCCCTCTTGCGCCCGAGTACCCTCGTAATATTTGTGTAGCGAAAAGAAGCGGTTGTTTTTCTTCGAACGCAGCCAGGTTAACTTGGGACTTTTTGAGTAAAAATAGGTCACACAGTTACCTAAGCAAGCGAGGTCATTAAGTGCGAACAGGCGTTTAGCTGTCATTGCCTCATTTAATTCGCAGGCAACACAACGGCAGAGGCTTCTTCCTCCGAATCTTCTTTGTCTTCTACTTGGTCAGCAACCCAGTCAATCGTCTTTGTTAGATAAAGCTTGTTGGTTTCGGTATCGCACCAACTCTTGGATAACCCTCTTCGATTGAATTCACTGCCAATTGCCGCGAGTGTCTGGTTACTTGAGCGCCCGTAATACAAGGTGTCGCATAGTTGCAGGTTCGACATGGATTGTGGGTATGTGTTAACCGACGAGGAGTTCATGCTCAGTGCTTTTGATTGGTTATGAGTGCACCCTGTAAGGCTCAGGAAAAAGAAAAGGATTAGCGTATTTTTCATGGTGTATCAGGTCTGTTGCCGATGATTTGAAGACAGTATTGGCGTGTATGATTAAATTATTGTCAATTTTTTGCCAACTAGTTATAGACCAAGACTTTCCTCCCAATTAGATAGCGTTATTAAGCCAACGACAAAAACGGTATTAACAAACAAAAGCGCAATTTTGTACAAAAGCTGAAAGAGACTATAGAGTAGACTGATAAGTCGCTCGATAATCAACAGGCTTGGGAATTATTATGGAGAACAAGAAACGCTCTAAAGAAAAGGCCGAATATAAGATCACAGAAGAGCTCGGTGGCCTTGAAACCCTTAATGCTGAATACGAAAAGCAGAACTTCTCGCGCCACAGCCATGAGGGCTATACGCTTGGGGTTATTGAGCAGGGCGCTCAGCGTTTCTATCGAACGGGCGGGCATCATATAGCACCACAAGATGCGATTATTCTGGTCAATGCCGACGAAGTTCATAGCGGTCACTCTGCCACTGAAGGTGGTTGGGCATATCGAGCCATGTATCCACTCCCTGAGCAACTTGCCAAGATCACTCAAGAGCTTAACCTACCCAATTACGGCGCGCCTTACTTCCCAAGAGCGGTTGTTGAAGATCCTGAGCTCGCCAATCAATTGAGGTTGGTCTTCAACACGATTGATGAATCCGACAATCGCCTGTTAAGAGAGACCTTGATGTACGGGATGTTGGTTAAGCTGATTAGCCGACATGGAAAATCGCCGCTTAACCCTCAACTCGATGGGAAAACTCAGCGTCAGCTCGTTCTGGTTAAAGAGTTCTTAGATGACTTTCCACAAGCCGATGTGTCCCTAGAAGAGCTATCTAAGTTAGCGGCATTAAGTCCGTTTCACTTGGTACGTTCTTTTCAAAAAGAGTTTGGTCTTCCGCCACATGCGTATCAGATCCAATCTCGGCTAAGACTTTCTCGTAAGTTATTGAAACAAGGACATACTATTTCTGATACCGCGCAAGAGTGTGGCTTCCACGATCAAAGCCATTTTCATCGACACTTCAAAAAAGCCAATGGCTACACGCCGGGGCAATACATCAAAATGCTCTAAATCGGACACCTTAATTCGTTCGCGAAATCGAGCAAGTTTGTACAATCGAACCGACTCAACTCTTCTTACATTGAATAGCGAATGTAAAGAGAGAAAAGAATGATATGGATAGTGAAACAATGGATAGACGAACACAGTTATGGAAGGGCGTTTTAGCGGGAATGCCTTTGAGCATTGCGGTAATCCCTTGGGGAATTCTAGCGGGTTCATATGCGATAGATGCAGGATTGAATCAGCTTCAAGCGCAAGCGATGTCGGCTATTCTATTTGCTGGCTCAGCACAACTTGTCGCCGCGGGTATGTTCAAAGCGGGTATTGGTCTAGGCACCATGTTGTTGACCACACTGTTCATCACCTCAAGGCACTTTCTGTATAGCGTATCGATGCGTGACAAAATCAGCCATCTTCCTGCGCGTTGGCGTCTATTACTCGGATTTTGGCTCACCGATGAGCTGTTCGCGATTTGTAGTGGGCAGTCTCAGAAAGAATTTAATCGCTGGTATGCTGCGGGTGTAGGCGGCGGTTTTTATCTCGTTTGGAATATTGCGAGCTTTGTTGGCATTGTCGCGGGAAGCCAAATTCCTTCACTCAATGAAATTGGTCTCGATTTCGCGGTCGCAGCAACCTTTATCGCTTTGGTGTTCCCATTAATCCGAACTCTATCCGTCGTAGTGTGTGTGGTGGTTTCATTGGTCACTTCGGTTGCCATGTCGGTTAACAATATTGAGGGCGGGCTAATGATTGCAGCGATTGCCGGTATGTTAGCGGGCTTTATCAGCGAATCGTTCCAAGAGCGAAACAACGGCAACAAGACAATTGTGGAGGGGAAATAGAGATGATTTGGTTAACGATATTCCTTATGACAGTGATTGTTTTCTTTAGTCGGTATCTGTTTCTAGAGCCTGCAATCCCGCTTCGATTAAATCAAACCACGCGTCGACTGTTACGCTATTCAAGTCCCGCTGTGCTTACCGCAATTTGGGGGCCGATTGTATTTGCACCAGAGCAGACATTTTGGCCAAGCCTTGAAAACCCATACTTGATAGGCGCGCTGGTCACAGGTCTGTTGATTTGGAAAACAGGCAATGTGCTGCTAACGATTGGCGTCAGCATGGCGATGTTTTTATTCTATAACCTTGTCGCGGTTGATTACCTTTTTCATTGATACGTCGTGTCACGCCATTAGTTATCCTCGTTTCAAGTGTATGACTCATTACTTGAAACGAGTACTTTTAGGCTCTAGTTCTCTTGTGGTTCTTTATTCAAAAGCGGTCTATTCCTCTCTTCCTCTTCCTGATATCTGTCTAATAAATCTCTCACATTTAAATGCAATTGATTTTATATTATTTTGTACTGTTTAATTCGTTTTACTTATGGATAAAAAGTGAGTAAATTTGCAGGTAATTCAATGTGTTGAGATGTTTGGAAAGATATTTTAGCTGTTTTACAAAGCTAAAGGGACCTCAAAATGTATAGATTTTTCGCAATTTTATTTCTACTCGTACCGCTGCAATTATCAGCGGCACAAGATGATAGGCAAGCTCTGATAAAAGAGCTTCTTCAGATTATGGATGTCGATTCCACGTTGGATGCGGTATACGTTCAAATGGATAGCATGATGGCTAATATGTCTAAAGACCTAGGGATTTCAGAGTCAGAACAAGCTATTTTTGATGATTACTATCAGGGCATGAATGACTTAATGAAAGAGGAGGTTAGCTGGCAAAAGCTAGAGCCAGGAATTGTAGCGATTTACAGCAATCAATTCACTGAAGAAGAGCTCAGTGCAATGATCGATTTCTACAAAACAGAACATGGAAAAAGCATTCTGAAAAAAATGCCAACCGTGACAACAGAGTCAATGATCATGACTCAGTCGTTAATGCAACAAGTTCTCCCAAAAGTTCAAAAGTTAACGACCAAACTAAAACAAGACCTTGAAGCACATAGAGGTTCTTGATCAGAAGCCATTAGGTTTGTGATTAGAAATAACGCTCTATACTTGGTCGATAACGTAGATATTCTTGAAACACACGCTGTATTTCATGCAATGATTTATGTGTTTCAAGCGTAATCAGGCATAATTACTACCCCATAGCTGAATCATTTTAGGTGTGGGTATTGTGTATTTAGGTTCTGGTAAGGAGTTAGTTTGGCTAAGAAATATTATGTGGTTTGGAAAGGTCGCACACCGGGTATTTTTACCACTTGGAATGAGTGTAAGTCTCAAGTCGATGGCTTTGCTGGTGCGAGATATAAATCGTTTCCAACACTAGGCGAGGCTGAGTCTGCTTTCGGTGGTAAAACGTCGTCTGCGTCAGGTTCTACTGCGACAAAGCCAAGCTCTGCGGGTAAGGCGACGAAAGCGAAGGTGCCACCTCTTTCAGAACAACAAATCACTGATATGCCTTTTGATATCAAGATCTTTACTGATGGAGCATGTGAGCCAAACCCTGGTGAAGCGGGGACGGGATTAGCGGTCTACCAAAACAACCAATTAACAGAATTGTGGTATGGCCTATATCAACCTGTTGGTACCAACAATACCGCCGAGCTACATGGGCTTAAGCAAGCGTTTATTCTCGCGAAAGAGAAGTTAAACGCAGGCCTCTCTGTTGCGATTTATTGTGATTCTAAGTACTCAATTGATTGTATTACTAAGTGGGCAACGGGTTGGGAGAAAAAGGGCTGGACTAAGTCGGGCGGCGAGATCAAAAACCTCGATATTATTAAGCCTGCGTATGCGCTCTACCAAGAACTGGCTTCAAAAATTACCATCTACCATGTGAACGGACACGTTGGTATTGAAGGTAACGAATTGGCCGATAGAATGTCGATTGTGGCTATTTCATCGAAAGAGCAACAACTCGCTCAATATCGTGACATCGAAGATATTGAGTCTATTTTGGCACTGCGAGCAGGTTTGCTAGGCTTCTTAATAAAGAGCTAATGAAAGTTACTGAAACCATTAGTCGCGATCATTGGGCAGTGCTAGACGAGCGTTACATTTCAAATGGATGTAGCGCTCTTTTGTTTTGTGGTGCTCCGTTTTTTATGGAGCTTAGTCGTTCTTGTGAGGCGTAGCAGTCCTTGCGATGCTTACTGCCTCTGCCTGAGTTAATCCTTATTGAGCTGGGTTCTCTATCCAACGAGATAATTGCTGAGCTTGTTTGATCGAATTAAAACTGTCTTTCACTCTCTCACGTGCCTTTAAACCCATCGATGTTTTATCGTTACTGCTCAGCTGCGCGAAACGCTCAATCGCTTCTCTTAATTCTTCCACGTTTTTTTCGCTAACCACAAAACCTGTCTCTTGTGAGACGATCTCTTTGCATCCCATGATGTTGGTGGTAATAACTGGCGTTCCCACAGCCATCGCTTCTTTTAAAACCAGAGGCCCTGTATCCACACATCCGGTTTCGGAAAAACAGAAGGGCGCGATTAGGCTATCATAGTTCGATAGTTTTTCTTTGACCCACTCGTGAGGTTTCGCGCCAAGAAAGGTCACGTTTCGAGTGAGCCCATTTTCTTTGACCTGCAATTTTAACTGTTGCTCTAAATCGCCAGTACCGATGATATCGAGATGAATGTCGAGAGGTTCGGCAATCGGCGCCAATGCATCAATAAGATGGTGGATGCCTTTTTGCTCCACTAATCGGCCAAGGAAAACTAAGCGAAGTTGCTTCGTTTCGGTTTTTGGGCTGAGTTGGAATTGTTTAGTATTAACTCCGCAGTGCAGGAGCTTAATGTTTCCTTTCGCCATGGTATTGAAGTCAGCAAGCATGTCTTTACACACTGCAACTACAAAATCACTCGATGAAATTTTATGTTCAATGTCATAAGCGAATTCGTAAACATCATGACCATGACCATGAGCAACGAACGAGCAGGTGATATTCAGCAGTTTTGCCGCGACGATGGCGTGTGCTGTAGTGTGCTGACAGAAATGCGCGTGAACGTGTTCGACGTCGTTTTCCGCGAGTTGCAGCGCTAATTTAAACCCATAAGCGAACAGTGACTTTTTGGGCATGCTGGTTTGCTTAGAAATAAATGAGACAGCCTTGATGAACCCTATCCAGTTAATGCTAGCGACTTTACCCTTCCGAACGTTTTTACCTATTTCGACAATGTCGTAGTCGAACTGTTTTTCACTGTTTTCAATTTTGAACGTCATTACACAAACATCGTGCCCACACGCTTTCACAGAGTCGACTTCTGTTTGAATGAAGGTCTCACTGAGTACAGGGTAGGTTGGTGCCACAAATGCTACTTTCTTCATTCCTTACTCCTCAAATCCATATGACTAAAGCTATCAAGCCAAGTTAATAACCAATAAAGCAAGATACGAACCAAGATCGAATCTTAGCTTTAGAGGGTTTTCTGAAGGTTATCCCTAAAGAAGTCGCTCGTTTTCTCAAATTGATAATCAAATTGGAGTTGCAGTTTTTTTGAATATCTGTGTTTGGTCGTCATTTTGAGAATAGGCGTGTAGGTGACTGATATAGAGCTGATTTCGTAGCAAGACACTCTCGGCATAGAACGTGCAACGTTAGCCATATAATGTATAAATCTGAGGGCGTCATTATGGCTAAAGTAAGTGTTGTTATTCCTACCTACAATTGTTTGGATTACCTGCCGAAAGCGATTGGTAGTGTACTAAAGCAGACTCATCAAGATGTTGAACTCATTGTCATTGACGATAACAGTAACGATGGAACGTCGACGTATCTCGCTTCGATAGAAGACGAGCGTATTATAATCATATCGACGTTGGGTGTTGGCGCGCCTCAAGCAAGAAACCTAGGGATTGAAAAAGCGACCGGTGAATACATCGCTTTTTTAGACGCAGACGACTTCTGGTTTCCAGAAAAAATTGAGCGCCAACTCGAATTTCATCAACGTTACCCAGATCTCGCTATGAGCTTTACTAACTATGAGCATCTTACTGAAGATTACCAAGTGATCGTGGATTGCTTTAGTTACTGGTCGCAGTTTCAAGACCAAGATGAGCTGTTCATCAATATCGAGAACCCGTTGGAGTTCATCATTGAAAATAATGTGATTGGAACATCAACGGTCATGGTAAAAGCGGATGTGTTTTCTCAAACAGACAGTTTCAATGCTGACATAAAGTACGGGGAAGATTGGGAACTGTGGCTTCGAATGAGTGAAAACCATCAGATCGGTGTGTTGAATTCGGTGCAGGTTGGCTACTTGATGAGAGCGAGTTCAGTAACCCAAACTGAAAGTCTTAAATTGAGAAATTTGCAGTCTATAGAGACTATTCTTCAACATTACCAAAATGACAGTCAACGATGGAATCTACCCACTTCTAGCTTCAAAATCGCAAAGGCGAGAATACTGGAAGGCTACGCTGACTATTATCGAGGCTTACAACAAAACCGATTGGCCATTTCATACAGTATCCGCTCGTTAGTTTTGGCTCCGCAAAAACGAACGTTACGACACCTTCTTGGAGACTGTAAGAGTTTCCTAATGCCTGCATTGTAAAGGAATAGGTGTCTGCTATGGGGTCACTAAAACAGTCTGCCTATTACGCCATTGGCATTGTGATGATGAAAGGGATCTCGCTCGTGATGATCCCCTATATCACTCATAAGATGACGTTGGCTGAATACGGTTCTTTAGAAGCCATTGTCTTGTTGGCTGACATCGGGACGATCTTATTTAGCTTTGGCATTGTTGAAGCCATGTATCGATATGTTGGCGTTGCTGAGGGTGAAGAAAAAAGAAAGCTTGTCTCAAACTGTTTCACGTTGAGTGTCTTAGTGTGTGTGCTTGGTGGGAGCTTAATTGCTTTGAGCATGCCGCTGTTGTTACTGATGCTTCCTGTCGAGTTCCAACCCTATCAAATCCTACTTCTGTTAATACCGACCATGTTAGATGGTGCGATTTCTATCCCGCTCACATTGATGCGAATGAATGCGATGGCTAAGCGCTTTTGCATGCTCAATGTAATGAAGGCGAGTGTGCAAGCTGTTATGACGTTTGTATTGCTTGAAGCAGGTTATGGTATCGATGGTGTACTCATATCTTCCGCTGTTTCGAGTGTGTTGTTGATGCTGTGTTTGCTGCGTTATCAATGGCAGGAGATGGGCTCATTTGGCAGCCTCAAATACTCCGCTAAGATCCTAAAATTTGGATTGCCCACGTTAGTTGGTGGCGCTTCAATATACATGATTACAGGGCTAGACCGCTGGGTGATGGCAAGCTTTGTCGGCGTTGAAGAGCTTGCGATTTATGCGGTCAGTGGCAAGTTTGCGTTGCTGCTTGGCTTGCTACTGCAGCCTTATGCTCTGTGGTGGTTTCCAAACCGAGTGGCCATGTTACAACAGCTTGATGGTAAGAAAGAGTGTGCGGACAGAGCGCTAGTCGGCGTTAATCTGGCCATTGTATTGGGTTGTTTGATGATCCTCACTGTACCTGGTTTTATTACTTTGATTCTGCCAAGCAGTTATCAATATGCAGGCACGATTGTTGTAGCACTCTTGGCGATTGGTGTGATTAAGAACGCTGGGGATTACCTAAACCTTGGTTGTTTCAGCGGTCACTCAAGCCAATCGCAAATGTGGATACAAGGCGGGTGTGCGATTTTAGCTGCGATTGGTTATTTTGTTGTGACACCGATTTATGGAGTGTGGGGCGTTGTGGTGGTGCTTTGTGGCACTTATGCCGTGAGACTGTCACTGCTCTACATCGTGAGCCAAAAGATGGAGTACTTGCCTTATGATCATCGTAAATGGATGGTAGCGCTGAGTATCGCCATACTTGCCATCATTGGTGATCGAATTCTTGGCTTGGTGCTGGTTGATGTTCATGATTTTGTTTTAGGCAGTTTTGTGGCGATAGTGACGTTAGTGGCCTTCATTCGATACTCTGTTATCCCAGTTCCACAGGCGCTGCTTGATAAGTTTACGTTAGGCAAACATTCACATGTTAGTTGAATTCATGCCATCCAAGCTCTGGGCTTTCTAATCGGCATTCTTAAATATAATAATTCCTGATAATAAAACGCTGTTCATAATACTTCTGATTAGATAGTATTTATAAATTCAGTGAATATTAACGATGGAAAGATATATGAATAAGTGGATGCTGCTCCTTTCTCTGTTTTCAGCTGCCTCATACAGCGCCTCTGAGTTTTCAAGTGAGGGTATTACTGCTACCGACTTCAATTCACCGGATTTTAAGCCACCTGAAGTTTCTCAACAGGAACAATACAATATCGTTTGTGAAAGTGTCGTTTGTAATTCAATCTCGCGATCGCAGCCAGTTCCTGAATTGGGCGAGGTACCGGATAGAGAGCCGAATAAAACATTAGAAACGATAGCGAGTGCGATTTTCATCGCGGGCGAAATTGGTATTGCAGAGAATTTGATTGAACCAGACGAAGAGCATTATATTGTCGAGTAATGATTAATTAAAATGGCGGCATGTGAAGCGGTAAATACAGAGCTTTCTGCATTCGTTCATTGATTAAATATTTACGAAGTTTTTAACAAGGACGAAAAATGGAAATCTGGAAGTTAATGCTATTCATCCCCGCTTGTTTTGTGCTCAACATGACTCCGGGCCCAAACAATTTGTTATCAATGAACAACGCCCGTTGTTACGGATTTCAGGCTGCCTTTGTCGCAGGCCTAGGAAGAATCCTCGCTTTTTCTGGCATGATTGCTTTGGCTGCATCTGGCTTAGCGGTTGTGCTTTATACTTCTGAAACGCTGTTTTTCCTGATCAAACTATTTGGCGCGATGTATCTGTTGTGGATCGCGCTCAACCTATGGCGCTCACAAGCTAGCCCGGTCGCGGATATCGAACGAAATAAGAACTGGTTTGGTCTGGTTAAACAAGAGTTCGCACTCGCCGCGGGCAATCCAAAAGCGATACTCATTTTTACTGCATTCCTTCCTCAATTTGTCGATGTTTCAGCGAACGTAAATACTCAATTCTTTGTTTTAGGAAGCACGTTCCTTGTGTTAGAAATGCTCGCGATTTCTATCTATGCGGCCTTTGGTTTATATCTACGAAATTGGTTTTCAAAACCTCAGATGGTCAAGCGCTTCAATAAAGCATGTTCTGTGTTTCTTGCCTTATCTGGTGCGAATTTGTTGGTGAGCCGTCAGTAGAAATTGACTGGTTTGTGAGTTGTATTTGTCGATGGTTTTGGTGCCATTAAAGAAGAGAGTGCCTATCTAGAGCCCACTTCTTGATGCCGATTTAAATATGGGCGTACACACACCTAGGTCAACATCACGATACCGTGCATCGACACCACGCTAGAGGTCAGTCGGGTTCGCATATCAAAATAGCCATCGGGGCCTTCACTTTGATTCTCTTCTCTCATTGACCTTTCCGCTCGCCAAACCGCAATGAAGCCTAAGATCAGAATCAGAGTGGTGAGGAACTCTTGCTGCTCACCGAGTAGCACCGCTAGCCACGCTGCCAACACAATAACATTGCTAAGAATCAGAGCCTTGTTGCTGGATTGGCTTTCGAAGTTCTCTATCCCATTGCCCCACAAGATGCCCGACAAAAAGCTCAAGATAACCACGCTGTAGGTGATGAAGAGTGTTTCGCCGCTCAAGCTAAAGAATTGGCTGTCGGTGAGTGATAACAGTAGGCCGAATAAAAAGGGGATTAAACCCATATAACCGAGCTTGGCCATGGTGTTGCGTGTTTGAGTTGTGTCCAAGTAATCTGACCTCATAACTGCTGCTCTATTGCATTTTTGAGGGTACTACTGGTTGGCGAGGTAGAACTCGGGAAGGTTGCTATCACTTTGCCTTCTTTGCTGACCAAGAACTTGTAGAAATTCCATTTCGGTTTGATACCGGCTTGTTGTTGGATTTCGGCAAAGACTGGGTTTGCGTCTGGCCCAGAGAGTGAAGCGCGCGCCATCATCGGAAAAGTCACACCATAATCTAGGTAGCAGATTTTAGCGGATTGCTCCTCGCTTCCTCTGTCTTGGCGAAAATCATTACTTGGGAAACCAACAACCGTGAAGCCTTCATCTTTATACGTTTGGTGAAGCTGCTCAAGTTGTTCGAATTGAGGCGTGAAACCGCATTGGCTTGCCGTATTCACGATTAATAAAGTCTTACCTTGGAACTCTTCACACAGCTCAATTTCGTCGTTTGAATTTAACAGCCTTTGTTTGCCGTTGAGTATCTCAGGGCAGCTTGCTGAAAAAGCGAATGGACTTGTTAGGCTCGCTATTAGGGCGGTGGAGCACAGCAGTAAATGTTTCATAAGTCTGACTCATTTTAGTTGGCGTAACTGTTATTACTGTTCAACGACTTAAAATGATCACTCTAAAGACCAAAATCGCTTAAGTATCAGCTATCGCTAAAGTGTCAATTGTCGCTTAGTAAATGGGGCTCTACTAAGCGCCTGATATTCACCTTTGCTCCAAGGCGAGATGCCAGCAGGTACATGCCTCCAATTTTTCGGTGGAGGAATAGGGCATCGGCTGGTGGCGTGTGCCAATACTCTTGTTCCATGCTGAGTATGGTTCCTGCTTCACGAAGCCTTTGGGCTAAACCACTGGCTTTGAAGTCGTAATCTTCATCGACAAGCATGGGTTCACAGGCCATTTTCACTAAGTTGAGAATCGCTTGGCGCTGGTCTGGGAGGATGGTCTCGCTAAAAAATCCAATCTGCTCTAACGCCTTGTTGAGTCCTTGTTCATCGCGAGTAATCACAGAGGTAAAAGCCAAACGATAGCCATCACTGAAGCGGCCGCTGTATTCTCGGGTTGCTCCAAAGTCTAAAAGCCCAATCTGTCGCGTGTTTTCAACGTAAAGATAGTTGGCGAAGTTGGGATCGGTTTGCACCATCTTGAAGTCGAATAACTCTCTGAACAGAAGCTCGAGCAAGCTGTGCATCACAAAATCACGGGTGCTTTGATCGTAACCTTCTATTTGCTCTATCGAGACGCCTTCAATGAAGTCCATTGCGAGCACTGATTCTGAAGACATTTGAGGGTGAATTTTAGGTACAACGAAGTGAGAGTGTTCTTTTAATGCATGGTGATAACGAGTCGCATAGTCAGCCTCGCGAGCATAGTCGGCTTCATCATGTAGTTGTTTTTTTGCCTCTTCTAATAAGCCTTTGTAATCGACAGACTTGGGAATCAAACCAACGATGTTCAGCAATGTACCTACGTTGTCTACATCACTGTCGATGCTTTTTCGAATGCCTGGGTATTGGACTTTTATGGCAAGTTTGTCTCCAGAGTCGCTATACGCTTGGTGAACCTGACCGATGGACGCACTGGCGATGGGCTTAAAGTTGAAGGAGATAAACTCCGCCTTCCAGTTCATTCCGAGTGAATTTTCTAACACTTGGCTGAGCTGTTTGGCTGGCAGTGGGTCAGCGTCTGAACGCAGGCGAGCGAGAATGTTGGCTAACTCGGGTTCAAGAATATCACCCGCATCCATCGACAGCATTTGACCGAACTTCATCGCCGCCCCGCGTAAATGGGCCAGTTGATCGGTGAGCCGAGCAATGTTTTGAGGTGTTAGCAGTAGGTCTTTTGCTTTGGGCCTGTTGCCTTGTGCTATTTGCTTGGTGCCTTCCGTTAGCACATTACCCGCGACCCTTGTTGCCAGCGAGGCGAACTTACTGAATCTAGAAATTCGATGGGTAGGTAGATTTCTCTCTTTTGCAGACATAAAGGTTCTCACTTAGTTATCAAGATTGATACCAATCGTAGTAAATAA
>NZ_AJZM02000139.1 GCF_000272405.2 Vibrio tasmaniensis 1F-187 | reverse complement strand
GCTGTGCTCAGCCCCGTGATTTTTGCGTTGATGGTGTCGATTAACCAGCAGATGTACCTGGCTGGCTCTCGCTCTGCCCCAAAGCTGTGCATCATTGAAGAAGCCTGGAGCCTCCTCTCTGGGGCAAACGAGCAAGCGAGGGAGTTCATCAACACCGGTTATCGCACCGCCCGTAAGTTCGGCGGCGCTTTTTGTACAGTGACTCAAGGGATTGAAGACTTCTTTAGCAACGAGGAAGCCAAAGCCTGCTACAACAACTCCGATATCCACATCATTCTTCGTCAAGGGGAAGGGTTTGATGAGTATCTGATCCAAAACCCGGATGCCTTCTCACCGTTTGAGCAGCGC
>NZ_AJZM02000138.1:5327-12920 GCF_000272405.2 Vibrio tasmaniensis 1F-187 | reverse complement strand
ACGCCAGAACTGCGCCCGCCGACACACCAAGAATGTCCGGGCTTGCAAGCGGATTGTAGACTAACCTTTGTAAAATCACGCCCGCCACCGCCAAACCGCCACCAGCGAATATCGCCGTTAATATTCTCGGCCAACGAATCGACCATTCAAATGCGTCTGGGATAACAAAATAGCCCATATCAGAAGAAGGCTGTGACAATGCACTCAACGCCAACAGCCCAAAAATCATTGTGCTTAACAAGAAGTAAGCCAAAGGTGAAATAAACTTTGGGCCTTTAGGCATCGAGAAAAACAGCTGATCTTGAGCCGATAATTGCTTTCTCGCAATTATGATCAACGCTGGAGCGCCAATGACCGCGGTTGCCGTCCCTGTTGGAATCATATCCAAAGACCATTGTGCCAAGAAGATCGCTAAACTGTCAGTGACGCAAAGCAGTAACGCACCTAATACACAGCTTGCGACGAGTTCAGATTTGGCCTTTAGAAAACCTAGATGCCTCGCAATGTTCGGAGCTATCAAACCAATAAAGCTGATCACGCCCACTGAGGTAATCGACACCGACACCAACCAAACGCCAACCGCCATCAATACAAAGAATGTTGCGCCAATATTGAGCCCGCGTGCTGCTGCCCCTTCAGTGCCAATCGAAAGTAAAGTCAGGACTCTTGGCGCCAATAAGAAGATGGCGATGATCGGCAGTAGCTTAGGCATTAACCAAAGTACTTGTTCCCAACCGTTCTGTCCTAGATCACCCGCTCCCCATACAAACAAGTTCTGTGCGTACTGGTCGTTAAGCAGGATAATTGCTGTCGCAAATGCCCCTAGTAACAAGTTGACCGCCATGCCCGCCAAAACAATTGGCAAGCCGCTCATGTTTTTGATTCCGACAATCGAAACAATCAACCCCATCGCCAGCAGTGCACCGATCAGAGCGAACCAAACTGAATACTGAGCGACCAACATCGGCGCAACCACATTCAGAATAACCAGACCAAGCCATGCTCCTGACGATGTACCTAAGGTTAGCGGCGACATCATGCGATTTTGTGTCAGTTGTTGAAACAGGCTACCTATGGTGCCGAGTGTTCCGCCAACCAAGATCGCCATGACCAAGCGAGGCAAGTTGACATAGATTAACGCCATCAACTCGAATGAATCATCAACCATTGAGTTGAATGCCGCGCTGTCACTGATCAGTGAAACTTGCTGGAGCAGCTCACCGATAGGGCCAAATTCAGATTGCCCTAACCATAAATGAACAAGGGAAGCGAAAAACAGCACTGCCCCCATCACCAAACCACTGGATTTCATTACTACTCCGCTAACGTCAACAGCGATTGCGCCATAGCTTCTGCGTTATACAAAATCGACATGGCACCGCCGTAACTCCAACTTGCCGCTACTGGGCTAAATTGACCATTACGAACAAAAGGCATGCTCTTCCAAACCGGAGAACGGTCTAGTTTGTCTTGATATGGGAAAGGTTCAAAGTAAAGTGCAATGCCCTTCTTTACGTTCTTAAGCTCTGTCATTCGTTTTTGACTGATGCCCCACTGACTCGCAGGAAGATCCATCGCATTTTCAAAACCTAACTGTTCAAGCGCATATTGTGGAATAGAGTTATCGCCGTAAATGAACACCGATGTGGTGCTCGCAAAACGGAAAGAGGTCACTTTCGGTTTGTCGCCCGGATACGCTTTATCCAGTTCAGCCTTAAGGACAGCGATACGCTCATCCATTGCGGCCAGCTTTTGGTTCGCTTGTTCTTCTTTACCAAGCAACTGTCCGATCTTCTTGAAGTTCTCGATAGCAGCCGCTGCATTGCTGTGTTGTTCACTGTACGTTTGGTAGTAAAGCACGGGCGCAATTTCAGATAGTCGCTCCTGAAGATCTTTCTGAGGCGAAGCGATGAGAATCACATCAGGATTTAGCTTCTTCAAAGCAGAAAAATTGGGCTCAGTTCGAGTGCCAATGTCCGCCACGCCTTCTGGAATGGCAGGTTGAACAACCCAATCGGTATAACCTGCAATATCAGGGACCGCGACTGGCGTAACACCGAGTTCAATCACTTGTTCGGCTATGTCCCAGTTCAGCGCCGCCACTCTAACAGGCTGAGCTTCAAGGGTTTTAACGCCCTCGCTATCTTCAACTTGGTAATCAGCCATCGCATTAAACGATAAAGCGCTCGCTAATACGGATACTGCTAGCTTTGTATGCAAGCTCTTTATTTTAGAAACATGGGAAGCTATTCGTTGTAAATTCATATTGTTGCCTACTCAATCTAAATTCTATATTTATTCAAACGACAAAAGCAGCCCAGTAATGGCTGCTTTAAATTGATAACCCTAACTTAGTTAGAATTCGTAATTAACATTAAATTCTACAGTTTGCTCTTGACCGTACCAGCAATAGCTCTCATTCCAACAAGTGTAATACTCTTCATTGAATATGTTATTTGCAACGACATTAGCTGTTGTGTTCTTAAGCGAGCTGTTAACCTCTCCTAAGTCATAACCTAGAGACAAATCAACTAAAGTATATGATGGTACTTGGCCTTTATTTTTGTCTGACGTATCGTTTAGAACAGTTTCTCCCACATAACGCACGCCACCGCCGACTCTAAGGCCACTCATTGCACCACTACGTACAAAATAGTTAGCCCAAACATTTGCAGTATGATCTGGTACAAATACTGGTGTTTGCCCGATATTTGATGCGTTTCTATCTTCAGTAATTTCCATATCGGTGTATGTGTAGTTCGCTAACACATCCAAGTTATCAGTGACTTGTGCTCGTCCTTCTAACTCAATACCTTGTGATCGAATCTCACCAACTGAAGTCCATGGTGAAGCTCCATCAGGACGAACGCCCACATTTTTTTTGTTCACTTGGAACAGAGCCATCGAGCCTGAAATCATATTCTCATATGAGTCATACTTAAGACCCAACTCAACTTGTTCACCTGTTTCAGGATCTAGGTTGTTACCGTTAGTATCTAACTTTACACTCGGTTCAAAACTGGTAGCAAAGTTAGCAAATGGAGATAAACCATTATCAAATTTGTACAAAGCACCTAAGCGGTATGAGAAATTAGTATCATCAGTATCCGTTTTACTTGGTGCACCACCAAATACTGATACTTTTGTCGTTGTTTCGACTTTGTCAAAACGACCACCAGCAATAAACACCCAATTATCAATCAACATCTGGTCTTGGAAATAGAAACCAAGCTGACTCACTTCAATGTCGTTATTTTGATAATACGTTTTAGTAAAATCATTCGGGTTCAGCTTATCGTTATTTGGATTGTAAAGGTTGATGCTATCAACACCTGCGAAAGCGTCGTAGGCTACATCACCCTCTGTGTTTCGATAATCCACACCAAAAAGTAAATAGTGATCCAATGAGCCAGTCGACACTAGGCCCGATAGTTGGTTATCAACACTAATACCCGTAGAACTTTCATCGGTGCTATATGCTGAACGAGCTAATGAGCCAGTTGAAGCATCAAAATTGCCACTGCTAGTACTTTCTTGATAAAAGTCAGTTTTCATATAACGGAAATTCTGAAGAAATGCCCAATTTGAGTTGAAATCATGGTTAAACTTATAGCCAGTAATCAAGAAATCACGTTTGATGGTGTTGTAATTAACATCCCCGGCAAATGTCGAAGGTGAGACTTTTCCTGATTCAATCGCCGCTAATGGGAGTGTCACGTTCTGACCTAGTGCAGGGTCATTCTGATAATAAAGATTGAAGTTAATAAAGGTTTTATCAGACACATACCAATCGATTGATGGCGCAATCACATAGCGCTCTTCCTCAACGCCGTCTACTTGCGTATCTTTCTTACGACCCAGAGCAACCAAGCGATAAGCAACGTTGTCACTCAAAGCACCCGTTGTATCAATTGAAGCTTCAACTAAGTTATCTAAACCCGTTGCTAAGCCAATTTTCGTAGACTCTTCAAACTTAGGCGCTTTTGCAATGATATTAACCATGCCTCCTGGTGGCATTGACCCGTAAAGAACCGATGTTGGACCTTTAAATATTTCCAAACGCTCCATTGCAATAGGATCAATCTGAGGTTGTACGTTCCATCCAGGAAGGATTGGCAACATCATTCCGTCATAATAGTTATTCGTAGAGTCAAAACCGCGAATTTTAACCCAATCACTAAGAACCACTGCACCACCTTTATTCTCGGTTGATACACCTGGTGCATAACGAAGAGCTTGCATTACAGACTTAACACCACGTTGTTCCATCTGTTCGCTTTCGATAACGTTAAGTGTTTGCGGCGTTTCTTCTGGCGCTAAAACGGTTTTCGTTGCTGTATTACGGTAGGCTTTACCCATAACAGTAATAGTTTCTACATTCGAATCTGCCGAAGTAGCGGTATCTTCCGCGAATGCTTGCGCTGAAAACGCAGTCAGCAATGCGACTGCCAATGATGAATACTTAAAACGAGTGTGAGTGGTCATGATTCCCTCGGTACCAATGCTTAATTGTAAATAGTAATAAATCTCATTTGCATTGTATGTATCTAGAGATGGGATAATTAACAATTTGGTGCAAATTCAAAAAGAACTTGGCCTATTTTGAGTAAAACCAGGTCAATTGCTGATTAAACACACAATTGATCTAGTAACATTTGACCTTGTAGCCTTTGACCTTGTAACACAAAGGCTTTTGAGAAGGGGGGAGAAAGTCGGAGGGCTGAAATATGACTACGATTTAATAATAGGAACCCAGTACTCCATTTCCGCATCAGAAGCATGAGCTTGATAGCCAAATGGGTACATCTCAAGTTCATAACCATCAACGCCACGATAACCTGAATTTGGAAGCCAATTAAGCACAAACCAACTTAGAGTATGGGGTAGATGCTCTATAGGACCACGGTGCTTCACTACAGCATAGGTTTGCTTCGGAATCGTCAGCACCTCTAACTTATCAGAGATAATACTAGGCAGTTGCGGGATAGAGATCTCGTCATGAAGCTCAACGCCCGCACAATAGTAAATATTGGTTCCGTCAAAACAAGACTGAGTCAGGTCAACAACGCCAATAAACTGGAGCATGTTGGCGTCAGGGATTTCAACCTCACCTTCTAAACGTGACCATAGCTGAGGGACTTTCTGCGCGAAGTCTTGCGTGAGTGAAAACAAGCCACTGATTTCTGATGTCATTCCTTTCACTAAGAAAGACTCTCTTTCATCAATGCGTACTTCCACAAAGCTTAACGCCCTATTTTCTGAATTACTCGCCGTCTCAGATACTTGTATCGGCTTTTTTAGCCCTACTCTTTTGCCTGCTTTTCTATACTGACTTGGGCTTACCCCAAACATTTGCTTAAACGAACGGCTAAAGCTTATTTCTGAATTGAATCCGAGACCAAGCGCAATATCGATAACACGATCTTTTCCATCAAGCAGCTCTTCGGCAGCCTGACTTAACTTTAACTCTCTCACATAGTTCGCCACGGTAAGCCCGGTTTCGGCTTGAAACACTCTTTGCAGCTGCCAACGAGACCAACAGCTTTGCGTCGCTAAATCTTCTAGCGATAACGCAGAGCTAAGATTCGCATGGATATAAGCCAGAACGCGGCTGATACGGTCAAATGCAGGTGTGTTCATATTCAAGCTTTCATCTTCTCTATTTTTGACTAGGGCGTGTTGGGTTCAACAATACTTTTATCACTTAAAGTGGCTTTTATCACTGAAAAAAGGACAGCCCACCCAAACTTTATAAATCTCAAAAACGTAAAAAGCACCGAGTAGATGCTCCATTTTGTATGGTTATCCTCGACTATGTTCGTTATGATAACGCAACTGATTCTCATTTATTGATTTAAGATGCTTCCCCAACTGCACAATATTATCACTCGTCGGAAAGCCCCGTCTCTACATCAAAAAATCTTCGCTTACTCAAAACAAGTGACCCCTTATTTAAGCGGAAGCTTTGGTGCACTTAATAACAAGAGCATTGCGGTAACAAATGAGAATAGCCATAAAGAGCTCAAACGAGTTTACGATGGTCTTTCGCAAAGCCACCCAGAAGCAGGCAAAGCGTATTGGTTAACGCGAACCTGGGATCTCGTGTGTTGGCAGCCTATCTATGTGACTTTCATTTCTATCTATGGGCTTCATTCATTGCCCGACATCAAGAATATCGGTCAATTTAGATACAAAGAGTTCATTACTGGCTACCGCTTCTTTAATGGTGATCATCAACATGGTTCACCAGAAGAGCTGATTCCCGATGCTGGTGAAGCCATTCTTGCACTGACTGAGTTTTATCGAAGCCAGATCAGTGAATGGACACGTATTCGCCCAGGATTTACCAATCATTTATTGGCCGATCTATTGTTAGGCAGTTTGATAAAACTTCAGCAACACGAACCAAGCCTGACCAACGATTACATTATTGCGCAAGCTAAGCTTTGGTTAGAAGCATGCCAGTTGTCTGAAAATCATTTAGACAGCCTTAAAGTGGACTCTAGTTCGGGGATGTTAAAACTGATCAGAATCAGCTGCTGCCTGGTTTATAAGTGCGATTCAAGAAAGTACTGTGATAATTGCCCTAGGCATCCAGACAACAAAAAAATCGCTTAGTCACGCCATTTATTAAAGTTCAATACGACGATCCTTCTCCCATTGAGCTTCGCTACTGATCTAATTACAGGACTGACATGTTTCAGCTTTCAAACATAAAAATTGTTCGTGATGAACGAACCATTCTCTCAATCGAAGACCTCACGATTTCGACCAATGAACTGACAGTCGTTCTTGGCCATAATGGTTCGGGTAAATCTACACTCGTTAATTTACTCTCAGGGCAGATGTCGCCGGATCACGGCAGCGTGGAACTAGACGGCGCTTCCCTCTCTTCATTCAAAAGCAAAGATTTAGCGAAAAAAATTGCTTATCTACCGCAAAAGCTCCCCGCTTCTGCAGGCTTAACCGTAGAAGAGTTGGTTCGTTTAGGTCGCTTCCCATGGAGAGGCGCGCTAGGCCGTTGGAATTCAGAAGATAAGTCGATTATCCAACAAGCGATGGAAAGAACCGGTGTCACTGAATTCTCGCAAGCCTTGGCGGATGATTTATCTGGAGGAGAGCGTCAACGCGCGTGGGTATCGATGTTGTTGGCTCAGCAATCACCAGTACTAATCCTTGATGAACCAACTTCGGCACTGGATGTGCATCATCAGTTTCAGCTTATGGGTTTACTGTCTGAACTCAACAAAACGGAAAATGTTGGGGTGATCGTCATTTTGCACGATTTGAACTTAGCACTGCGTTACGCGACACACATCGTTGCACTGAAAAAAGGTCAGATTGCTTTTGAAGGCAGTGCGGATAAGTTACTTGATGAACAAGCGCTGTCAGCTTTGTATGAGTCTCCGATTCGACTGATCGATCATCCAGTTCCAGCTAAGACAGCAGCAAGTGAGAAGGTTGCAGTCGTCTGTGAATAGTTCGGGCATTTCAGCTTAAGCTCTAAGCTCTAAGCTCTAAGCTCTAAGCATAAAGAAGGCCATTGAAATCATAAACTTCAATGGCCTTTTCGTTTTTCACTCGCTAGCTAAA
>NZ_AJZM02000138.1:0-5310 GCF_000272405.2 Vibrio tasmaniensis 1F-187 | reverse complement strand
ACTAATTAACTAATTAACTAATTAGCTCAGCTGCGACTCTCTCGCTTCTTGACTACTGAAACCACGTAAAATATTAATCAGAGTAATAATAGTGAACAACATGATGACAAGCGATAAATGCCACGCTTCTCCTAGCCCTAGTTGAACTAGCCCCATACTCACCATTGAAGACACCACCATCTGCCCGCCGCCAGACATCGCAGCAGCAGCGCCAGCGTTCTTCTTATAAGGCAACATCACCAACGCCTGAGCACAAGGCAATGCAATACCATTGCCAAGAATCATCAAGAACTGGCCAAGCATGAGATACAAAGGCTCAAGTGGGCAAAAGAAAAGCCACAACGCCGCGAAGATATGCAATACAGGGGTACATAACAGAGTTTTCTTGTTGCCCAACATGGGGCGAATACGGTTACATAAACTTGTTCCACCCAGCATGCCTAAAGCAGGAATGACCGCCCACATAGCGTATTCATCAGACGTCATGCCAATCTGGTTTTGCATAATAAATGGCATCACTGATACGGTAGTGATCATCAAACTAAAGTTAAGCCAGCCAATACTCGCAAAACTCATAAAATAGCGAGAAGTTAGCAACTCTTTGTATTGAGAAACCATTTTATTTGGCGAAGGAATAGCGGAGATCTGAGTGACGGTTTCCTTAAACTTGAACGCCAAAACCACCCAAGCTAATGAGACATAGCCAAGTAGCGAGATGAACACCATGCTCCAGCCAAAATGGAAGTTAATAAAGCCGCCGATTACGGGCGCAATCAAAGGTGTAATAGACGCGACCATCGCAATGTAGGACATAGCTAAAGGTAAATCTGCCCCACTGAATCTATCCCGCGTGGAAGCACGAGCAAGTACAGCGCAACAACCCGTTCCTAAGCCTTGCAGAAAACGTCCCATCACCATGCTAGTAAATGAATGGCTAAAGAAGATGATCATTAATAGCCCAAGCATCGCAATCAACAAACCACTTAACAGCACCTTCTTACGCCCTAGAGCATCGGAAATTGGACCATAGATAAACTGAGAAGGTCCAAAACCTAACAAATAGACACTCACCAGAAGCTGAGCTTGCTCTAGCGAAACATCAAAGTCTTTCGCGATCCATGGTAATGATGGAAATACCAGCCCCATACTGAGTTGGCCGATGCTGATGACCAAACACGCAAGTAGGATCGATTTAAAGTCAAATCGACGACTCATGATGTAAAGTATCCAATATAACAGCTGTTTTGAGATCGGGTGGTTTGAGAATAGATAGCTTGAGTATCAACCTGACAACATACAGACAGAGAAAACAGCGAAGATGTTGCAAGGGTAGTATTCATTATGCTCCGAAGGAATCGAATAGAGAATGGCAGGCTAAACATACGTGAGCTTGCTTACTCATACAACACTGGTTGAACTAAATAAATGAATAGTCACTTTTCAGTAACCCAACCTTTGCACCTGTCGACCACAAGCTAAACTAATACCACGTCATGAAAACAAAGGACTCCCATGAACAATCATCATCGTCTTATTTCCTGTGCTTTGGCACTCATCGCATCGAGTCCAATATCCTCTGCTTTTGCATGGCAAGTAGAGAAGATCACCGACGGACTCGTGATCCCTTGGGGGTTGGCTTATATCAACGATAACTCCATGCTAGTAACAGAAAAAGCTGGCGTCATTAAACAGGTTGATTTAAAGACGGGTGAGCAAAGCACGCTGTTCAGGCTGCCCAATGTTTGGGCGAAAGGCCAAGGTGGTCTGTTGGATATCGCGCTCTCCCCTTTTGAAAACGAAAAGTTCTACGTCACTTACAGTAAAGACGTCGATGGTGAAGGCGTAACGACACTGGCTTCTGCTAATTACAGCAATCATGAAGTTACCAATTGGACAGACGTGTTTGTATCTAAATCCAGAACGGACACCGGACGTCACTTTGGTAGCCGTATCACCTTTGATGATAGCCACCTGTATTTTTCAATCGGCGACCGTGGTGATCGAGACAACGGCCAAGACACCATGACTCACGCCGGATCAATATTACGATTGAATGCTGATGGAAGCACACCAAGCGATAACCCGTTCTCGGATAACAGCAAGGTACTCAATGAGATTTGGAGCTATGGCCATCGTAATCCACAAGGCTTGTATTACGACTTCCCGACCCAGAAGCTGTGGTCGATTGAACACGGCCCGCGAGGTGGTGACGAAATCAACCTAATTAAAGCAGGTGCCAACTACGGGTGGCCTGTCACATCACACGGAAAAGAGTATTGGGGCCCAATTAGCGTAGGCGAGTCTGAAACTAAGGATGGCATTGAAGCGCCTAAAAAAGTCTACGTTCCTTCAATCGCTCCGGGCAGCTTGATTGTTTACCAAGGTGACAAATACCCAGAGTTGAAAGGAAAGCTGCTGGCCGGCGCGCTTAAACTTACCCACATCAATATTGTGACAGTCAATGGACAAGGTGAAACAATTAAAGAGGAACGTATTTTAGAAGATTTAGGCGAGAGGATAAGAGACATTGAAACTTCACCAAGCGGCGACATCTTTTTCAGTACCGATAATGGCAACCTGTATCGCTTGAAAAAGTAGTCAAAAGCTCGTTCCAATAGACACATGATGCTTACCGTGAGATTTATAAATATAAGCCGTTAAAATTGGGGCCAGGCACCAATTAGCGGCTTAATAATTTGGAAAATAAATGTGCCAAAACAGTGCAATTACTCCAAATTCGTCATCAATTTCGACCACCTTTTTCACAAAAACTACAACAAATCACCATACAACTGTAACTCCATGATATTTAAGGAATGCAAAGTTTGACTACCCCCAAGTTTCTGCAACCTTTCACTATGGATTCGATTGACTATCCCCTAATTTGATTTAGACTTCATCTCGGCTAGAAAGAAAGTTCTTTGTATATAAACATTTCGTTGGATTACTAGTAACCCCGTTGTGTTGTACGCAATAGCAATAAACTTTTCCGCGCTATCAGTGCCACAATTGGCTCAAAATAAAAATTTAATTTTAGGATATCATCATGTCTAACACAGTTACTGGTAAAGTAAAATGGTTCAACGAAACTAAAGGCTTCGGCTTCATCGAGCAAGAAAACGGCCCAGACGTATTTGCACACTTCTCTGCAATCACAGGCGACGGTTTCAAAACTCTTGCTGAAGGCCAACAAGTTGAGTTCACTGTATCTCAAGGTCAAAAAGGCCCACAAGCTGACAGCATCAAAGTACTTTAATTTAGTATTTTAAAGCTTTCTAAAAATAGCCAGCCTCTGCTGGCTATTTTTTTACCCGCTATTCAGAGATTTAGGGTAGTTAGTTCTATTCAACGTTTTCGCGAACGTGAACACATTCTTAGAAGCAACACCTATCCTGTATGAAATGAAGCTCATCGGTAAATCAGAGAAACGAACAAGACGCCCTACTACCGATGAAATAGACTTGTTGAAAGAGGCACTAGAAGAGCGCGAACAGCGCAGAGAAAACAAAATCCCCTACTCTATACTTTTAGACTTCAGCATCCTGAGCTGTATGAGGGTAAGCGAAGTGTGTGGTATTCGTTGGGGAGAGTTAATTTTCCCTTGCAACCTACGCTATCATGACCTACGCCGTGAAGGTGCAAGCCGCTTGTTTGAGAAAGGCTTTACCATTGAGGAAGTTGCTCAGTAACTGGTCATAAGAACCTAAACACCTTGTGGCAGGTTTATACCCAGCTGTTTCCGCATAAATTGCATAAACGCAAGATATGAACAAAGCTACTAAAAAGGAGCCTATTGACTCCTTTTTAGCGAACTCAACTATGTGAGTGTTTACCCCTACAACTATCAAATTCCCTTATCGAACCTAAGGGCGTAATAGCTGTAAAGTCTTCAAATCACAATAGAGCCGAGAACAAACCCGGCTATTGATATTGATTATTCTTACTTCTTACGGAATGAAAGGTACTGCTCTTTCAAATCGTTAGGTAATAGCTCTATCTGCTCTTCAGAAAAACGCGTTTTTTCATCAATTGTAACATTTATAAATTCAACACCTTGTAAAACTGCACCTTCCGCATGAGTAGGTTCATCTTCATCAACATTAGTAATACATTCAGAGAAGTTCACGCCTGATAGATCAACATTAGAAAATATAACCTGCGATAATCTCGAACCTGAAAATGAACTTTTAGACAGATCCGAATTTATATATTTCACGCTGCTTTGTCTAGAGTCAATAAACTCAGCTTCGATCAACTTGCAATCATCGAATGTAACTCCTTGAAGAGATGAAGCCTCAAAGGTAGCGTTAAGAGCCGGGCAAACCTTGAATCGAACTGAATACAATACGGCCCTATCAAAAGATGCTTCATTTAAAGTTGAGTTATGGAATTTACCTCCATTAAACATTGAATTCTGGAAATGGGTGTTGTCGAGGTTACAGTCATCAAAGACAGTAGATCGTAGAGCAGTATTAAAGCACCCTGCGTACGAAAAGTTACTACCTGTGAACATTGAGTGCAAATGAGAACCAAAACTAATGTTACCTCCATGAAAATTCACATTTGAAATCTGGAGGAAGTTAAAATTAACTAGTGGAAAACTACAATGCGGAAAAGACATATAACTGAGTGCTTTACTACTCTGATGTCCTCCAACCCGTGGTAAAAATGCGACAACCCAATCCCTTAACAAATTATTGTCTGCATCTGTTTCAAACTCTGAGCTGCTCTCTGTTCTCTGTGCACATGCAAAATGCACATTCATCAAAGTGGCATTTGCATTCTGTATATAAGCTTTCATTTCATGAAAGTTCAAACCAAGTATTTTTTCAATTGGCCAATTTTGAGTAATACTTCGCTTTATTAGTTGCTGAGCGGTTTTCTGCCATTCAGGTTTGAAATCTTTATGGTCTCGAATTTCATTTACTAAAAAATCAAATATGTACCGATCGACTTTCGCTGGGCCACATAATTCTAACCAACTTGTCAATGCAGCTTCTTCATTAAAAGGGAAACTCGTCGGATCTTGATAGTATGACTGAAGGTGCTTGTGAATTTGAGTAAACTTCCTAGCGATCTTTCTTCCGATTAAGTATTCACCAAAGCTTTTATGTGTAAATTCAAATGTATTTTCATTACTCACGTGCTGTTCGCTTTCTCTAAAATAGAAAGCTGTAAGCAATTTAGAAACACCTCTTCTAGCATCTTCTTTAAATTCGCCTAACTGTGAACTCAAATTCGCTTTTTCACAAGCAAGTTGAATACTAGAAAGAGTTGCAGTTCTACCAGGCTTTGTTGCGTAATTAAATT
>NZ_AJZM02000137.1 GCF_000272405.2 Vibrio tasmaniensis 1F-187 | reverse complement strand
AACAAAGCCGTTACAAGTGACTAGTATATTAGACATTCACTTCTACCGTAAGCCTGCTTACTTTAAAAAACTTTTTAAAAACATAAACTTGCGTGAATGTGTCTAACTATTTTTCGCAAAAGTAACACACCGCGTAACACACAAATGTGGATTGAAACGATACACAACGAATCAGGTGGAAACAGGGGAACAAACAATGTGGTATGAATGGGCTATCTTAGGTTTACTTTATGTGGCCGCTGTAGGGGTAAAAGCGTGGGCGCTGTGTTGGATTCTTAGCACTAGAAACAGTCACTTTAAACACATTGTAGGGGATACAAAAAAGCGGCCTCTAGAAGACCGCAAACATACATAAAATGGCTTAAAGGCTTATGAATGAGATTCATAACGAACAGCATCGATCGAAGCCATGATGTCTTTAATATTTGTAGAATTGTCTTCAATTGCGTAGTGCCAGATGTTAAATAGAAACATAACTTTGTCAAAATACTCAACGCCGTTAATATCTTTATAATATATTTCTAAAAATAAATTTTTGCACGGTAAATTGACTTTTTCAACTTTATTCTTAGCTTGTAAAGCGCAATAAAGTGAAACCAATGTTAAATATGCATCCGGTATGGTTAGCTCAGTCTCAACACCATTTTGTGACAAAGGCAATATGGCTTGTTTTTTCGGTATTGAAAATCCCGCATCCAAAATTAATTCTTCATCTTTATAGCGAAATACTAGTTCTTCCTCTCCATTTATAACTATATCCCACGCAACCAAACTTTTTCTAGCAACCATCAATGTTTCTTTTATAAAATCATCATAATCAATATCCCATATAAACTTAACATCAATGGCTGAAGCGAGACCTATATTTGCTATTTCTAATGACGCGCAAAGACCAACTTCATCATTATCATGATCTTCTATATTGCACCAATCTAAAGGGGTGTCTTCAATTTCAGGGTTTATTCGTTTAGTTATTAAGGAATTGCTACTTGCAATTAACACTGGTTTACTCGACTCTTGTCGCTGCTTTTGCATTTCTTTTAGCACACGATAGGCCATCACTGCGCTGACGCAAGCAGCTATTGACGCTGCCAGTGTTGCAAAACTAGTTAAATCCATAGCACTTATCGCAGAGGTATTGCTAGACATAGCGGCTTGCACACTTTTCTCCAGCATATCTGCGAAAATTTCTTTCGTGATAAAAGTGCCATCAGTACTCATCGGTAATATTTCCTTAAAAAACAAAGCCAAAATGTCAATCTCTACCTTTTACCAAAAAGATCAACATGAAACAGCATAAACGTGATCAATAGCACTAAAGTTTTTGGAAGTCCTGCTACTTGCGTAACACGCTCAGTAACACATCTGAGTAACACAATGGCAGGACTGTGCATAAGCAGTCATTGCATGTGTTACGCGAATCCCCCGCTACGCCCCGGCCTGTATAGCTTTGTGACCTAACCCGCAGTAATGTTATGTGTTACAAGTGACTAAGATATTAGACATTTACTTCGACCGCCGTGATGCCAATGAACATCATGATGGTAATTGTTGGCTGTTTTGTTGGTACCTTTATTGGGATGCTACCGGGACTCGGTCCAATTTCAGCAATCGCGTTGATGATCCCGATTACATACGGCCTAGACCCTTCTTCTGGCTTAATCTTAATGGCAGGTGTGTACTACGGCGCTGTATTTGGTGGCTCAACGTCATCAATCTTAATCAATGCTCCAGGTTGTTCTTCAACGGTAGTAACCGCATTCGACGGCTACCCAATGGCACAAAAAGGCCAAGCAGGTAAAGCGTTGGCACTAGCAGCCTACTCTTCTTTCACTGGCGGTACTCTGTCAGCAATCATGCTTTTGATTGCAGCACCGGCTCTAGCAAGTGTCTCATTGAGCTTCCAGTCGTCAGACTACTTTGCATTGATGTTGTTAGGTCTATCGGCTGTAGCGGCTTTTGCAGGCCCGGGGCAGGTAATAAAGGCATGGATGATGACCATTCTTGGTTTGATGTTATCTACTGTTGGTATCGACAAAGGCGTTGGTGTTGAGCGTTTCACGTTTGGTCTAACAGACCTAATGGATGGCTTTAGTTTCCTACTTCTTGCTATGGCAACATTCGCTTTAGGTGAGACTTTAATGGGTATTTTGAAACCAGAGAAAGACACCAGCGGCGAAGAAAGCCAAAAGATGGCCGATATTGGCAGCATGAAAGTGACCAAAGAAGAGTTCAAAGAAGTCGCGCCCGTTTCGATTCGTTCTTCAATTCTTGGCTTCTTCACTGGCGTGCTTCCGGGTGCTGGCGCGACTATCGCAGCTTTCTTAAGCTACGGCATGGAACGCAGCCTAGCACCAAAAGACAAGCAGAAAGAGTTTGGTAAAGGCAGTATTCGTGGTCTTGTGGCTCCTGAATCAGCAAATAATGCAGCTTCGAGTGGTTCATTCGTTCCGCTACTGACACTCGGTATTCCGGGCTCTGGTACTACAGCAATTATGCTTGGTGCACTCATCGCTTATGGCATCCAACCCGGTCCTCGCTTGTTCGTTGAGCATCCAGATGTATTCTGGTCGGTAATTATCTCGATGTACTTTGGCAACATCGTGCTGGTTATCTTGAATCTGCCTTTAATCCCTTACATCTCTAAACTGCTAGCGGTACCAAGAACGGTACTACTGCCAATGATTATTTTCTTCTCAATCACAGGCGTGTACTTGGTGTCTTTCAACACGATGGATGTGTTTGTGATGCTAATTGTGGCAATGACGGCGATAGCGTTAAGGCTGGCCAACTTCCCGCTCGCACCGTTACTGCTTGGCTTCATATTAGGTGGTTTATTGGAAGAGAACTTGAGACGCGCACTGATGATCAGTGATGGTGAACTCAGCTTCCTTTGGGAACGCCCTATCACAATGACCTTCACCATTTTAGCGGTATTGGTTCTATCTAGTCCTATTCTGGTTAAGCTGTTCAAGAGCTTTAGAGCGAAGCCTGTTGAAGTGTAAACTTGGCTTAGCTTAGCTTAGAAAAACAAAACGTAATAAAGGGAGCTTCAGGCTCCTTTTTTCGTAGCAGCTATTTCAAAAAACCGTAGCTCTAAGATGGTAGCAAACTCACAATCCGACTCCTGAAAAACACATATCCCTGATATCAATAACAAAATCAAGTAAGGTGATTCATCATTTAACGCATTGGATTCAAAAACTATGGATTGGTTGATTCTATTCTTGTCAGGCGTGATCGGTGGCGTGTTTAATTCCATTGCAGGAGGAGGCAGCTTCATCACCTTCCCCGCTCTATTGTTTGCAGGCGTTCCACCAATAGCAGCCAACGCGACCAATACCTTTGCTTCGTGTGCTGGATACATTAGCGGAGCCTACGCTCTACGCCACGAAATTCAATCTGGTACCAAACAACTCAAGCTCATTGTTGGACTATGTATAATTGGCGGCAGCATTGGTGCATTTTTACTACTACACACACCAGAAGCGCTATTTACTCAATCCGTACCTTGGTTATTGCTGTTCGCCGCTCTGCTTTTTACCTTTGGTGGCACTCTCAACAAATGGCTCAAAAAAGTAACCGCTAAACATAAGCACGCCACCAGCGCAGGCGCGTTCTTTTCAGCTGTATTGCTTTTGATCGTGTGTGTTTATGGTGGTTATTTTAATGCAGGCTTAGGCATTGTGACATTGAGCTACTTGGCACTGGCAGGGTATACCAATATCAACGTGATGAATGGCATCAAACTGCTCGTGTCTGCGTGTGCATCACTCGCGGCAATCGTGTTCTTTGTTGTGAATGGTTCGATTGATTGGCCGTCTGGCATGGCAGTATTATTTGGTACATTGGTTGGTGGTTACTATTCAGCAAAAGTTTCTCGCCGTATCCCACAACAATATGTTCGCACCACAGTGATCATCGCGAGCTTTTTGATTACCGCTTACTTCTTCTATGCTAATTAGACGTTCGGTTTAATAAGGCTTGCAACTGGAAAGATAAAGCAAAAAAGACTCCACCCTTCTCATACCGATTTCGCTATTTTATTGCTTATAAAATAGCCAAGACAAAATGTGTGAGGCGAGTCCTTCAATTAGCAAATTTGATAACAATTTAGACTGTTTTTTAGCCTTTATTTTGCCAAAGGTGGGATAATTCTCCTGTCGAAAGTGAGACTTCATTAGGAGGCGTTATGAACATTAAACTCGGTCATGTCATGTCATCAAGTCGACTCATTTGCTTTGTCGCTTTTCTTGCTGCCACATTCGCGTGGATCTTAAAAATGCCCGCTCTATTTTCTGTGTCAGCGCTATTCTTACTGATCAGCGCCATTATTTATGTCGTTGACCTTTGGAAGAATCAAAGAAAGAACCGCGAAGCTTAAGGCGAACGACTAAAGCGACACGCATTAAAAAAGGAGCACTTAGGCTCCTTTTGTATTTTATGCTTATCGCTTTAGCTGATTAGGCTATTTCGACGGCTTATCTAGCGACGCTTTTTTATTAGCGAAAGCCTTACTTAACGATACCTTTCGATTAACGACGCTTTGCTAACGACGCATTTCTATTAACGGCGAAAGTTACGACCGTTGCCGCCACGACGCTCTTTAAATGCAGACGCCGCTTTAGCTTGTGATGCTAGAATCGATTCAACCGTTAATTCCATTGGCTCACGAGGCTCTAGCCCATGGCGGAATGTACGTGAACGCGGCGGCATCTGGTATTCGATGTCAGATGCTTTAGGCATGCGCTTGAAACGGTAAAGGTAGAAGTTTTCAACCTTTTCACGAGCCCATTCGGTTTTCTTCAGGTATTTAACTGCGCTTGCCACTGTAGGCTTAGTGTTAAAGCAGTTCATACGCATTGCCGCATCTAAAATTTCCCAACCATAATGATCCACTAATTCAGTGATCATGGTTTCAAGCTTTAAGCCGTGCAGTGGGTTATTTTGTTGCAGTTCAATTCTTTCTTCTTCAGTCATAATATTACCTTTTCCAAGGCAACTAAAGGCCTTGAATTTACTCTAGAACACCGTCATCACTGACCGCTTCTAGCTCAATCATTTGGGCATATCATCCATTGCCCTTATCTATGCCTTTATGATGGCATAAAGCATGCTCGTTATCCTATTTATCTTTCAATTTAATTTTAATATGGTCACTTACCATCCTGATGTTGCGTGTAATACAGCCGCCCCTACTAAAAAGGGTCTGTCTTAAAGATCCACCAAACTAGCTCAAGTTAACAAAAACCATGATAGAAGAATGAAATATCCCTACTTTACCAATGGAATTTAAACTTATTAGAACGCAGTGTTGCTAATTAACAGCGAGGTGCTATGTTAGAAGTGGTATAGAAACCTACTAATAATGATATTAAACAATGATATAACTATAAATAAAGGTTGGCTTTGACCATGTTTGACTACTCCCAAATCAGCAGAGTAGCCGCCCAAGATAAAGACATTATCGCCATCGTTGATGATCTCTTTCGGCTAGCTCGCGAACATTACCCCATTCTGTCTAGGCTTTCGGTCGTGCTATGCAATGAAAATAGAGCATCGAACTATTTTGTTTCGGATACTCTGTGCCAAGAAGCCGAGCATCGCTACATCGAACAAGAACTTAAGCCAGAATCAGCGTTATCTAGAATGGCTGAGTCTTTAGATACTCGAATCATCCACGACCTCACCACCATTAGCCCAACCAAACAAATATCTCACCTGCTCGATATCGGTCATCAAAGCAGTTATACAACACCAATTCATCATCAAGAAAGTAATCTTGGATTTGTGTTTATCAATGCTTCATCAACAGGATTTTTTGCTAACCAAACTATTCAGTGTGATATCGCCTATCTCACTCAAGTCATCTCTAGCCTTTTCGTTCAGTGGTTTGAGCGCCAGCGTCACTTTCAATCTTCTTTAGCGATCGCTTTAAACATGGGTCATGCTCGAGATCCAGAAACCAAAGAACACCTAATTCGCATGGGTAAATACAGTGAACAAATTGCTCGCACGCTGTCGCACACCAAAAGGGAAATTACCCACCAATTCATTCATCGAATTCGGTTGTATGCGCCCTTCCACGACATAGGTAAATATCGAATTCCAGATAAGGTGTTATTCAGTAGCGCGCGTTTCAATGACGAAGAAAGAAACATCATGAACAATCACACCTTGTATGGCGAAGAGATGATTGATGACGTGGTTGCCCTATCCCACCACAGCTCGATGTGCAGTGAAGAGATTCAATTCATTAAGAATATTGTGCGCCACCATCATGAACGGTTTGATGGCTCTGGGTTGCCTGATGCTTTGAGTAACACAGCGATACCACTAGAGGCTCGAATAGTGACATTAGCCGATGTATTCGATGCGCTGATGAGCAAAAGAGCTTATAAGCACGCGTGGTCACTCGATGAAGTGATGGAATACATAGAAGCTCACTCGGGTTCGATGTTCGACCCTGAGTGTGTTGTGGCTCTTAAACAAAACCTAGACGGCTTTATGGCCATTCGGGAGCAATACAATGACGATGCTCAGCCGCATTTAATGACAGCTTAAACTATGGCTTCTTTGTTATTCAGGCCTAAGTAAGAGAACGTGAACCAACAAAAAAGGATGCCAATTGGCATCCTTTTGTTTTCTAGTTTCAGCTGAAAGAACAAACGTGTTCTTTACTGATTCTAACTAATGATTATACGTCGTAAGTTGTAGAAGCAGTGTCGCCGCCTGTACCAGTCCAGTTTGTGTGGAAGAATTCACCACGTGGACGGTCAGTACGCTCATAAGTGTGAGCACCGAAGTAGTCACGTTGAGCTTGTAGAAGGTTCGCTGGAAGACGAGCTGTAGTGTAGCCGTCTAGGAACGTTAGTGCAGAAGTCATACATGGCATTGGGATGCCTGATTCCATAGACTTAGCTGCAACTTTACGCCAAGCGCCCATGCAGTTGTCTAGGATGCCTTTGAAGTATGCATCTGAACCTAGGAATGCGATCTCTGGGTTCGCTTCGTAAGCATCACGAATGTTGCCTAGGAATGCAGAACGGATGATACAACCGCCACGCCACATAAGAGCAACGTTACCGTAGTTTAGATCCCAACCGTTTTCGTTCGACGCTTCACGCATTAGCATGAAACCTTGAGCGTAAGAGATGATCTTAGAAGCAAGTAGAGCCTGACGGATTGCATCAACCCACTCTTGCTTGTCGCCTTCAACTGGAGCAACAGTCTTACCGAACAGTTTCTCAGCTTCAACACGTTGATCTTTAAGTGCAGACAGGCAACGAGAGAATACAGACTCAGTGATTAGAGTCAGTGGGATACCCATGTCTAGTGCATTAATACCTGTCCATTTGCCCGTACCTTTTTGGCCAGCAGTGTCTAGGATCTTCTCAACTAGCGCTTCACCGTCTTCATCTTTGTAGCCAAGGATGTCTGCAGTGATTTCAACTAGGTAGCTGTCTAGCTCAGTTTTGTTCCAGTCAGCAAATACAGCCTGCATTTCGTCGTGGTTCATACCTAGGCCATCTTTCATGAACTGGTATGCTTCAGTGATAAGCTGCATGTCACCGTATTCGATGCCATTGTGAACCATCTTAACGAAGTGACCAGCACCGTCGTTACCAACCCAATCACAACAAGGCTCACCCGCGTCAGTTTTCGCAGAGATACCTTGGAAGATAGGCTTAACCGCTTCCCAAGCTTCAGGAGAACCACCTGGCATGATAGAAGGACCGAAACGAGCGCCTTCTTCACCACCAGAAACACCCGTACCGATGAAGTGGATGCCTTTCTCGCGAAGAGCAGCAACACGACGGTTAGTATCTGGGAAGTTGGTGTTACCACCATCAATGATGATGTCGCCTTTATCTAGAAGTGGTACAAGCTTGTCGATGAACGTATCTACAACGTCACCAGCACGAACCATAAGCATCACTTTACGTGGTGCTTCTAGCTTCTCAACTAGCTCTTCTAGAGAGTAAGCACCAACAATGTTAGTACCTTTAGCTGGACCTTCTAGGAACTCGTCTACTTTCGCAGCAGTACGGTTGTGAGCCACAACTTTGAAGCCGTGATCGTTCATGTTTAGGATAAGGTTCTGACCCATTACTGCTAGGCCAATTACACCGATATCACCTTTCATTATTTTATCTCCTTGCGGCTATTCGCACTTATGCGATAGCACTTGCTGCATTTGAATCTAGGAACCACTCTGTCTCACCAGTTTTAGACTGGATTTTCGCTGCCGGGTAAGGCAGTTCTGAAGCAGGAGTTGTATGAATTTCTTTAACGATCTCAACTTTACCTGCACCCAGTACTAGGTAGCTGATTCGTTTTGCTGCTTCTAAAACTTTCGCTGTTTTAGAAACACGGATCTGGCCCGACTCTGGGTGAGAAGCTAATACAGATAGGTTCTCATCTTGGTAGTCAGTTACACCCGGGAATAGTGAAGCTGTGTGGCCGTCTGCGCCAACACCTAGCAGAATCCAATCGAATACAGGCGTGCCGTTTTCTGTTGGAATCACGTCTGCCATTTCTTTCGCGAAACGCTCTGCTTCCGCTTTTGGCTCATCTTCACCACGGATACGGTGGATGTTTTCAGCAGGAAGGTTCACGTTCGAGAAAAGTAGCGCGTTCGCTTCGCCGAAGTTGCTTTCTGCATCATCAGGTGCAACGCAACGTTCGTCGCCCCACCAGAAATGAAGGTTATTCCATTGAATGCCTTCTGCGTATGGCGCTTGAGCTAAAAGCTTGAAAAGCATTTTTGGCGTGCTGCCACCCGACAATGAAATGTGAACAGGCTTGCCCTGCTCGCTGTAAGCTTTCATTTCGTTTGCTAGGTTTTCAACGACTAATTCAGGCGTTGCAAAGATCTTGTGATTGATCATAGTTCGCAGTAATCCGTATCTGTTAAGTTTTTGCATGGGAAACGCCATGCGCGGCCATCACGCTGCAGAAGCTCATCGGCTTCTTGTGGGCCCCAAGTACCACAAGCATAGCCAAAGAGTGCTTGAGGGTCTTGCTTGAAATCTAAGATCGGTTGAACGTACTTCCAACATGCTTCTACTGCATCGGTACGTGCAAACAGAGTCGCATCACCGTTCAGTGCATCAAGAAGAAGACGCTCATAAGCCGTTAGCATCTGAGTCTCAGGCAGATCAGAGTAAGAGAAGTTCATTTTCACTTCTTTTGCTTTGAAACCTGCACCTGGCTCTTTCAAACCAAAGCTCATCTGAATACCTTCATCCGGTTGGATACGGATAATCAGTTTGTTCTCTGGTGCATCTTGACCAAACACTGGGTGTGGTGTGTTCTTAAAGTGAATCACAATTTCAGTCACACGTGTTGGTAAGCGTTTACCCGTACGTACGTAGAAAGGAACACCATTCCAGCGCCAGTTATTGATGTGTGCTTTAAGACCAATGTACGTTTCAGTACGAGAGTCGTCTGCGACACCATGCTCTTCACGGTAACCTAGTAAGTGCTGACCACGAACATCTGATGCTGTGTACTGACCTAACACTAAGTCTTTACGCAAATCATCTTCTTCTAATGGTTTCAGACACTGAAGTACTTTAACCACTTCATCACGAATAGAATCTGCATTGATTTGAGCAGGTGGCTCCATACCAACCATTGCTAGCACTTGTAGCAGGTGGTTTTGGAACATGTCACGAACTGCGCCAGAACCATCGTAGTATCCGCCACGTTCTTCAACGCCAAGGAACTCAGCACCTGTGATTTCAACGTATTCAATGAAGTTACGGTTCCACAGAGGTTCAAACATCGCGTTTGAGAAACGAAGCACTAGAAGGTTTTGTACCGTTTCTTTACCAAGGTAATGGTCGATACGGTAGATCTGGTGTTCTTGGAAGTGATGATGGATCTCTTCATCCAGCGCTTGAGCTGATGCTAGATCGTAACCAAATGGCTTCTCAATAATCAGACGACGCCAGCCGTTCTTCTCATCGTTTAGGCCATGTGCAGCAAGGTTTGCTGGAATCACACCGTAAAGGCTTGGCGGGGTTGCCAAGTAGAACAATGTGTTATGGTTTTCGAATTGGTAGTCTTGCTCAAGCTTATCCAGACGTTGTGCTAGACGAGCGTAATCGTCTACATCTGAAGTGTTGATCGCTTGATAATGCAGATGTTCAATAAATGCATTCAGCGTCTCTGGCTCAGTTTTTTCCATTTCCTGAAGAGACTTCTTCAGCTTCTCACGGTAAGACTCGTCGCTGTACTCAGTACGGCTCACTCCAAGAATCGCAAAGGATTCTGGAAGTTGATTGCTAGCATACAGGTGGTACAAAGCAGGAATTAACTTGCGGTAAGTTAGATCTCCCGACGCACCAAAAATAACGATGCTGCTGTTTTCAGGTATTACCATCATCTTTCCTATAAAAACAAGGTTTTTAGTATTCGCCAAAGGTATCAGCGACATACGAAAATAGATAATAGGTCTTGGCTATTACATCAATAGCGAGTGCCTATTACACTTGAGAATGCGTTTGGTAAACGAGGGTGAAAGCTATCACCTCTATTCGGGACAGTATTGTCTATGACTATTTGATTTACATCAACCACTGTGAAAGCAATCGATTAAATATTGACTCATTTCGAACAAATTCTAATCGATAGTTCCGTTCATTTGACCCGAGGGAGAAGCAAATCGGCATTCTCAAACAGTGTAGTCAAGAAAGAACGGTATCTGGTCGGTGGAGTAAGCAATAGGAAAGGGAGAAAAAGGTAAAACCAGCTTATTCAACTGGCTTTATATTTATTTTGATGGTGTCGTGTTTATCTTTGCGCTTTGTTGTAGCAGCGCTCCGGACGACCTACGGTGCCGTAATTTAAGTCCGCGACTAACTCACCAGTGGTAATCAAAAATTCTAAATAGCGTCTGGCGGTGGTTCGGCTAGCACCAATTCGTTCTCCGGCTTCATCGGCGGTAATATTAACGGCATCAGCTTGCTGAAAAATGGCTCTGATCTTATCCAACGTTACGCCATCAATGCCTTTCGGTAAGGTTGATACTTTTCCAGAGTCCGCTTTGGCATTGGCTTGCAGCATCTTATCAACCAAACCTTGATTCAAATCCGACACACTTTCAAACTCTTGCTGTTGAGATTGATACTTTTTCAGTGCCGCTTCCAAACGAGGGAACATCACAGGTTTCAGTAAGTAGTCGACGACTCCACCACGCATCGCCTGTTGCAAGGTGTCGACATCTCGGGCAGCAGTAATCAAAATCACATCACATCCCTGATTACTACCACGAACGTGGTTCAAAATATCAAGTCCGCATCCGTCCGGTAGATACACATCCAATAAAACCAAATCAGGCTTTAAGATGTCCAATTGCATTAATGCTTCAGACTGTGTGGTCGCAATCCCGACCACATCAAAGCCTCCCATCTGTTCTAAATAACGATGGTGAAGCTCTGCAATCGCAATATCATCTTCAATGACCATGACTCTCGTGATTGCGTTCATTTATGTTCTTCCTTTAACCATGCTTTTTCCGTCACGATGATCTTCGCAAGATCGCTTCGTGCTTAATTATTGTTCTTCTTTTGGCAGATAAACCGTCATTCGCGTGCCAAAATCATGGTTGTCAACCATTTCTAATTGCCCTTGATAACGATCTGCAAGTTGCTTAATGAGATACAAACCAACACCTCTGTTCTGCTTCGCTTTGCTCGATACGCCTTTTTCGGTGAGTGCTTTGGTCGCCAAGTCTTTCGGCAAACCACAGCCCTTGTCTTCTACTTCTACGATAATTTCATTGCCAAAATCGCTGATCGACACATCGATTACGCGACGAGCTGGTGCTAATGGCCCTTCTTGTTTAATTGCCATCATGGTGGCATCAAACGCGTTATCAATCAGGTTGCCAAGAATCGTCACGACATCCTCTGCGTTTAACCAAGCGGGTAATGCCTCAAGCCTTGACCCCTCTTCAACTTTAAGCTCCAAACCAATCTCTCGAGCTCGCTCTGTTTTGCCTAAAAGCATGCCTGCAATCAATGGATCTTTCACCGTCTCTCTTAAGAACTCAATTAAGCTCTGGTAATGAGCGGTTTCTTGACCAATCAATTGTTGAACAGAGTCCAGCTCGCCCATCTGAATCAAGCCACTAATGGTGTTTAGCTTATTTTGATGCTCATGGGTTTGCGAACGCAGTAGATCAGCATACTCTTTGGTTTGTGAGAGCTGGTCTGTTAAATCGTTGATTTCATCTCGCAATCGGAAGCTGGATACCGCCCCAACCACCTCACCAGCCACTATAATTGGGCTGCGATTAGCAATGATTCGCTTATTGTTCAGGTACAGCTCAACATCATGATCAGTGTCACCCGTTGATAACAGCTGCTCTAAATCACTGCCCACCAACACATCTGATAGACGTTGCTGATTGAGTGCTTTATCTCTGTCTATCGATAAAATATCGCAGGCACTCTTATTAATTGAACGCAAAATACCGTTCTTATCGATACTTAAAATGCCCTCTTTCACAGTACTCATAGTCACATCAAGTTCTACGTATAAACGGCCAATCTCTTCTGGCTCAAAGCCTAAAATAGCACGCTGAAAACGACGAGATACATAGCTTGAAATCACAGCATTAACCGCAACCACCAGCAAGGCCATCACAATCAAAAAGGCTAAGTAAGGTTCAATTCGATCTTGTAAAGAATCTAAGAGGTAGCCAACCGACACTACACCAATCACATTGTCGTTTTGGTCTTTTACGGCAGATTTACCACGGACAGAGAAGCCAAGTGAACCTTTAGCCGTCGACACATAAGACTCGCCCAATATCAACGCTTTTTGGTTATCGCCACCACGCATTGGTTTACCGAGCCTGTCATCATAAGGGTGAATCAGGCGGATACCTTTATCATCTCCCACAACGATAAACGCCGCACCAATGAGTTGGGTAAGGTTACGAAACTTAACTTGGGTTTCTTCAGACAGAACGTAGGGAACGCCGTTAGGATCCAACGTTCCATTTTCTTGAATAATGCTGGTGACAAGTGGCGATTCAGATAGAAATTCAGCAACACCTAACGCTTTCAAACCCATCTCTTGCTCTTGAGATTGTTTGATGTAGTAAAAACCAGCACCTGAGAGTATCAAAAGCTCAACAAGGCCAGTGACCGTCATGATAATCAGTAACCTTTTACGGAAACTGATACTGCTCCATTTCATATTCCACCGTCCCTAGTGTTAGACGAATGATGTTAACACTAAGTTAACCGCATGACCTTTCTAGCTATGCGAATTTGTGACTGTTACTCAACTAAATAATTGAGCAGATTGTTAATTGATAATCCTTTACGTTATTCATTTCGATTAATCGTTCATTTTTAGAACGGATTAGCTTAAAAAGCAAAGTAAACGAATAAACATTGAGCTAGATCACTAAGCTTTTAGGTGTTTTTTAGGTTGTTTAAAATAAATACAATTATAATAGTTGCATATGAAGAAGTTCGTTGTTGCCAAGCCATTAGTCATCATTTTCAGACCGCGCTTTAAACCGAAATTTAGATTAACAAAAAGACAACAACCCTTCACTCACTGGACGTATCTATAACTAAAAGTTGCACGCTCGTCGTTACGATTGTTGAACAGACAGGTTACCTACCTAACCTCATTCATAAATCTCTATTTACGCGACAGGCCAGTAGACAACTCAAAGGTGACTGATAAATCAGCGCCCAATAATAAAACATTGATGAGCAGGAAGTATCGATCAGTGGCAACGTCCGATAGAAACAGGATAAAAAACATAACGTATAAACATTGTTGAAAAGGAAACCAGGCAATGAAACGCGATAACTTTGGAATTTGTCTTACTAAGACTATGCTGTTCAAACACTTACAATCGACTTTTACTCATGTAAGAGCCTATGAGAAAGACGGAACCTCTCCTCCTGATCTCAAGGTATTGTTAGCGTTCCCGCAAATGTCAGGTAGAGATTTATTACAAACAATGCAAGGTTCAAGACAATTGGTGTGGCGCGCCGATCACCATTGTCCTAGCTTTAAATAAGCCACTTCATTTTGTAAGAACACTTCTATACTGAACTTAAAGAGCACGCTTTGTCGCGCTCTTTTCGTTTCAGTGATCTTTGTTGCTCGCATCACGTATTTTATTACATTAACTTAACGAGTTATGAGGGTTTATAATCCTGTGAGACAATCATCTCAAGACAAATGACTATCACCCTGTTAGCATTAGAGCTAATACTCTAAATGGTATTTAATGCAGATGACCAAACCAAAATTCCGACACCTTGCGCTCGCCAGTATGCTTCTCGGCACATTTGCTTCGCCAGTTTTCTCTGCCCCGCTCACTTTTTCTGAAGCGTGGCAAATATTGCAAGAGAACAACAACTCACTTGCAGCTCAACAAGCTAACGTCGAGCGTTATCAACACCTTCAGAATTCAACAAGCAGCCTTAATCTACCTTCGATCACCTTGGGGGCTAACTACACGCACCTTGATAGTGATGTGACGATTAATGACAAGCAATTTGCCGAAAGCTTAAGTGGTGTCAACCCTCTACTTGCCCCACTCTTTTCTAAGTTGGGTGGAATCACTTCAACCATAACCGAACAAGACATCTTCAGCTCTTCCATCCGTGCTATTTGGCCTATCTTTACAGGCGGACGAATTACCGCTGCGCAAACTGCTGCCGAAGGTAAAAGCGAAGAAGCGCAAAGCCAACTGCTGATGGAGAAACAGGCTCGCTACGAAGACTTAAGTAAATATTACTTCTCGGTGATCTTAGCGGAAGACGTCGTGAGAACACGTCAAGCCGTTGAAGCTGGCTTAACTCAGCATCGTGATTTCGCCATCAAGCTTGAACAGCAAGGACAAATTGCTCGAGTAGAACGTCTGCAGGCGGATGCTTCTTTGGATAAAGCCGTTGTTGAACGAACCAAAGCGCAGAACGACCTCAAAATTGCTCAATTAGCACTGACTCAGATCCTTGGTCAGAGCCAAAGTGTCGAACCTTCAGAACAACTCTTTATCAACAAAAACCTGCCTCATATGGACGTATTTGTTGATCAAACCCTCATGACCTACCCAGGCCTTAAAATCCTTGAAGCAAAAGAGAAACAAGCGAGTAGCTTGATCAAGGCTGAAAAAGGCAAATACTACCCAGAAGTTTACCTTTACGGTGATTACAGCCTGTACGAAGATGACTCGCTAGCCAGTGAAATGAAACCCGATTGGTTAGTCGGTATTGGTGTGAATGTACCGCTACTTGACACGTCAGGTCGTTCCGACAAAGTCGCTGCCGCTCATAGCGCCGTGTCTCAAGTCCAGTTTCTTAAGTCGCAAGCCAAGCAAGACTTAACCGTTTTGGTACAAAAGACCTATCTTGAAGCAAACCAAGCAATTGAAGAAGTTCAAGGCCTCAACTCAAGTCTGTCTTTAGCTCAAGAAAACCTTTCACTTCGTAAAAAAGCCTTCACTCAAGGGTTATCCAATTCGTTAGAAGTGGTTGATGCTGAGCTTTATCTTGCAAGCATTAAAACACAGCAATCTGCTGCTCGATTCAAATACCTAATTTCTCTTAATAAGCTGTTAGCACTCACCAGTGAAATGAATGCTTATTCAAGTTACTTAACGTCTTCTGTCCCGTCTGACTTCGATTCAAAAGCAGACACCGCTAGCCAGTCAAAAGGATAATTCATGAAACCTATTAAGCCATTTATTCTCTCTCTGGTTGGTATCGGCATTATTGGCTGGGTTGGATACAGCTTTTACCAAGCGTACCAACCACAGCCTGTTAAGCTTCAAGGTCAAATAGATGCGCAGCAATACAGCATCTCATCGAAAGTACCCGGCAGAATTGATGAAATATTCGTGCGTAAAGGCGATTCGGTTGAAAAAGGCGAATTGATCTTCTCCCTACTTAGCCCAGAAATTGACGCTAAATTAGAGCAAGCAAAAGCCGGTCAAAAAGCCGCTGGTGCATTAGCAAAACAAGCAGAGAATGGCGCGCGTACTCAGCAAATCCAAGCCGCTAAAGACCAATGGTTGAAAGCCAAAGCAGCTGCCGACCTCATGGATAAAACTTACCAACGTGTAAACAACCTTTATAACGATGGCGTGGTTGCCGAGCAAAAACGTGATGAAGCCAAAACACAATGGCGAGCAGCGAAATACACCGAAAGCGCTGCGTTCCAAATGTACCAATTAGCACAAGAAGGTGCGCGTGACGAAACCAAAGTCGCGGCAGCTCAAAAAGCATTAATGGCGGCTGGCGCCGTGGCAGAAGTTGAAGCCTACGCAAAAGACACGCAGATTCACAGTTGGTTTAGCGGTGAAGTGGCTCAAGTACTATTAAGTAGCGGTGAGTTAGCTCCTCAAGGTTTCCCTGTTGTGACCGTAATTGACACTAAAGATGCATGGGCGGTGCTCAACGTGCGCGAAGATATGTTGAAACATTTTGAGAAAGGCAACCAATTTGAAGCGTACCTTCCAGCTCTGGATAAGTCGTTAACCTTTCAGGTTACTCATATTGCCGTAATGGGTGATTTCGCGACTTGGCGTTCAACAGACGCAGCACAAGGCTTCGACTTACGCACTTTTGAAGTAGAAGCGCACCCTGTCGATACCAAAGAAACACTGCGTATGGGCATGAGCCTAGTGGTTGAGCTTTAGGTGACGTATGTCTGCTAACTTTCGCTCTATAAGCTCTCGATCTACAGCCTCGCAATCTAGAGGCACGCAATCACCGGAGCATCATAGAGCGAAGAATACCTTGCTTAGGCAGTGGGCGATTGTCCGCAAAGACAAATGGCTGTTGTCTTGCCTAACTTGGATTCCGTTGCTTCTTGCTGCCAGTATCTGGCTGATTTTTTTACAAGGGATCGCTCGCGACTTACCGGTTGCGGTTGTCGACCTTGAACACAGTCAAATCTCGCAACAGTTCACGCGCCTTGTTGATGCGTCACCTACCCTACAAGTGACTCAGAAATACAGCTCGGCGAGTGAAGCGGCTAAAGCGATGATTGAACGCGATATCTATGGTTATGTCGTGATACCAAGACACTTTGACCGAGACCTTTTCCTAGGCTTGAACCCGCAAGTGTCCGTTTTCTATAACAGTCAATTTATCTTGATTGGCAAACTGGTGAACTCGGCTCTGTTGCAGGCTCAAGGAACATTCAACGCGCAACTCGAAGTGGTTAAACAGCTTTCACACGGTGATACCACGGTACAATCTGCATTGGGGCAAGCGGTAACGGTACAAAGCCAGATTACGCCACTGTTTAACAAGAACACCAGCTATGCTCAGTTCTTAGTGTCTGCGGTTATTCCGGCTCTATGGCAGATCATGATTGTGGTGGGCACGATATTGGTTTTGACGGCGAACGTTAGAGCTCGTGGTCTTCATGCTTGGTTATCCAACGCCCCGATGAAATCACTAACATCAACACTAACGCCCTACCTTGTCTTGTTTTTGATGTTTGGTATCGCGTTTAGCTTTTGGTTCTATGTCCTCTTAGACTGGCCGTTTAACGGCAGTTTTGTGGCACTGACCGTCGCCCAACTGCTTACCGTCATCAGTTGTATCATCATGGGTTGTTTGTTTTTCTTCTTAACGCTTGATCCAGCAAGGGCGATGAGTTTCGCTGGCGCCTTTACAGCACCAAGCTTTGCGTTCATGGGCATTACTTTTCCAGTCACCGACATGAACACGGCAGCGCAAATCTGGAGAAGCTTATTGCCCGTGAGTCACTACATCGAAGTACAAACAGCACAATCCAGTTATGGCGTGAGCGCAGCACATTCGCTGATCAGCCTCTCCTCTATGTTGTGGTATGCAGTTCCTGCTTTCGTGGTGATGTTATTAATTAAGAAACACTTGGCACAGTCAGCTTTGTCTGCACAAACGGCTTTATCTACACAAGCGGCTATATCATCAGCACAACAAGGAGTAAAACGATGAGCTTTACTCAACTACTCAAGCAAGAACTGTTAGCGGTACTGTGCAACCCTGTTGTACTTCTTACGGTATTTGGTGGTGTGTTCTTCTATTCATTCTTGTATCCGTTGCCTTACGTAAACCAAGTTCCTCAACAGCTTAAAGCTTCCGTTGTGAACTTGGATAAGAGCCAAAGCAGCTACCAGTTAGAAAGAATGGTAGATGCCACATCTCAAATTGACTTGGTACGCCGTGACTCCACCATTGCCGATGCTAAGCAAGCTGTTCTTAATCAAGAGATTGGTGGGTTCATCGTCATCCCAGAGAACTTCTATAAAGACTTGCTCCTAGGTAAGAGCCCTACGCTTTCTTACGCAGGTGATGCATCTTACTTCTTAGTCTACGGAACCATTGTTGAAGGGCTTGCCAAGGCAGGCGGCACGTTAGCTGCACAAGTTAAAGTCAGTCACTTGTTAGTTGAAGGTGTGCCGTTAGAATCCGCAGCCAAAGGCTACAGTGCATTCAGCTTGAACCTAAAACCAACCTTCAATAGTCGCATGGGCTACATTGATTACGTGGTTCCAGCCGTCTTTGTGTTGATCCTGCAACAAACCTTAGCCATGGCTTCTGGTTTAGTTGGCGCGACCCAAAACGCTCAATCGAAGTTTGGCTATTGGAGTAAGACCTCTCCAGCGAAACTGATACTTGCTCGCTGCTGTACCTTAGTCGGCATATATTACTTGTTGTCGATGTACTACTTCGGCGCGAGCTTTTCGATGTATGGCATTAACCTACTTGCCTCCACAACAAACATTTTGACCTTACTGCTACCCTTCTTATTGGCTAGTTGTTTGATCGGGATTTTTATTGGTGAGCTAGTGCCAAGAAGAGAGTTAGTCACGGTTGTGGTGTTAATCAGTTCAATGCCGCTGATCTTCTCTTCAGGTTTTATCTGGCCTGTTGAAATGATGCCTGAATGGTTAGTACTGCTGTCACAGTTATTCCCAAGCACACCCGCTATCCAAGGTTTTTTAGCGCTCAATCAGATGGGGGCATCTTGGCAAGAGGTAGCGTCTCAATGGACATTGCTATGGATACAAGTCGCTCTATGGGGCTCGTTACTCGCACTTAAGCTTTACCACAAATCGAGTAAACGTATCATTGGCTCTGTTTAACTCTAGTCTCTATTCGTCAGGCACTAAACCTCACGCTCATTGAAACCATTGACGAAGCTCTGATAAAGGGCTTTTTTAATGTCTTTTAGCTTGATTACATCTTCAGCTATCAATTGTTTAAACACCTCCCCAAAACATATTGAACATTAAAACTCGCCGACTTCCCTATGCACCTCCACTATCATTCACCTTAGTTCATGCTATAACAGCTACTGCATATGCCTTTTCCAACCTAAAAAATGCCTGCTTATTCCCAAATAATGACAAAACCCGAACAATTGTAAATTTATTGTAAAAAAATCTTTGATGGTATTATTTTTGTGTATAGGATTATCAGTAGGACTTGGCAGGCCGAATGCCATAGTCTAATTGGTGCACATACCAAAAGGATATCCATATAAAGCAAGATCAGTACTCATATTTATTTCATTTTTCGACCTAGCTACAGCCGTTTATGTTGCCGTCGAATGGCTTTGTTGCGTAATTCAGTG
>NZ_AJZM02000136.1 GCF_000272405.2 Vibrio tasmaniensis 1F-187 | reverse complement strand
CTTTTTGCACTATTAGAGGTGATAGCGCAAAAAGACGAGTTTATTTCTCTTCAAGGATTAGTCGAAGAAACTGGACTGCCAAAACCTACGCTGCACCGAATGCTTCAGCAGTTAGAAGCGGCAGGCATCATTCAAAGAGACGGCGATGAGAAGCACTACAGCTCAGGTATTCGACTCAGAAAGCTTGCCGAAAACCTATTGTTGAATAGCACCATGCACAGTGCCCGACGCACTATTCTTGAAAACCTGAGAGCAGAAGTTGGCGAAAGCTGTAACCTAACGGCGCTATCAAGTGGCGAGATCATCTATCTTGATCGTGCAGAAACTGAAGCACCCCTTCGTTTTCATCTACACCCAGGTTCTCGCGTCCCAGTACATTGCTCAGCAAGCGGAAAACTGTTTTTGGCGCACATGTCTAAGTCACAGCGCAGACGATTAATTGAAAATGTGCCACTGACTCAGTACACAGTGAACACTATTACAGACTATTCGATGTTAGAGAAAGACATCGAAGAAGCGAAAATCCAAGGCTTTGCGATTGATGACGAAGAGTTTTTGCCGGGCTTAGTCTGTATCGCGGTACTGATCCCGTCATCTACGGGTCAATCAAACCTCGGCCTAGCGATACAAGCGCCTGTAATTCGAGTCAAACCTGATGAAGCGATCAAGTACCTACCCGCTCTTCAAAAAGCAGCAAAAGCGCTCGCTAAGATAGAGTCTGATAATTGGAGTCAACAATAGGTCATTTTCTTAGACCGCTTCGAGTGGCTATCGCTTCGAAAGCAACAACTTAAGCACGGACGAACTAACGAGCTAACGAGCTAACGACCACTATCTTCGACCAATCAACGGTTGGTCGAAGTCATTTGAACACTCGCCAACCCGCATATAAGCAACACGTCTAAAGTAATCACAACAAAGGAATCACGATGCTAAACATTAAGAACCAGCACTTACTCTCTTTTATGGTGACAGAAGCGAACAACGCAGTTGCAGTCACAAATCCAGCGACAGGTGAACTCGTCGGACACGCACCTATTTCATCACAAGCAGAGTTAGCAAACGCGATTGAACGTGCTCATGTTGCACAGAAAGAGTGGGCCAAGGTTCCAGCTAAATCTCGTGCTGCATCACTGCACCGTTGGCACCAACTGATCCTTGAAAACAAAGAAGATCTGGCTCGAATCATGACGATTGAGCAGGGTAAACCGTTAGCAGAAGCGACAGGCGAAGTCGTGTATGGCGCGAGCTTTATTGAGTGGTTTGCAGAAGAAGCCAAACGTACTTATGGTGATTCTATTCCTAGCACAGTCGCTGGCAAACGCTTGGTGACCATCAAGCAGCCTATTGGAGTCGCGTGTGCAATTACGCCATGGAACTTCCCTATTGCAATGATCACTCGTAAGGCCGCTCCTGCCCTTGCTGCTGGCTGTAGTTTTATTGTGAAGCCCTCAGATGAAACGCCGCTTTCTGCATTTGCTGTGGTTGAATTGGCTTACCAAGCGGGCATTCCTAAAGATCTACTCCAAGTCGTACTTGGCGACAGCCCTGAACAGATTGGCGAGCTTTTCACATCACACCCACTGATCAAAAAGATCTCTTTTACTGGTTCGACTCGAGTCGGCAGTATCTTGATGGCTCAAGCGGCAAAAGGCATTAAGCGTACCTCAATGGAACTGGGTGGCAATGCACCGTTTATCGTGTTTGACGATGCGGATATCGACGCTGCAGTTCAAGGCGCAATGGCGTCGAAATTCCGTAATGCGGGACAAACATGTGTCTGTGCAAACCGTTTCTATGTTCACAGTAAAGTATACGATGAGTTCGTGGCTAAATTCGATCAAGCGGTTCAGCAGCTTAAGATTGGTAACGGCTTAGATGAGGGTGTCACCATTGGTCCTGTTGTCAGTCAGAATGCGAAGAACAACATCCAAGCATTAATAGACAGAGCGGTAGAACAAGGCGCGACACCTGTGACGCCAACTCAAGAGCTTGATGGGCTTTTCCTTCAACCTGTCATTCTTAAAAATGTGAAACACAGCATGGACATTGTTCAGCAAGAGATCTTTGGTCCTGTCGCTCCTGTGATGCAATTCGAGACAGACGAAGAGCTTATTGAGATGGCAAACGACACCATTTATGGATTAGCGTCGTACTTCTACAGTCAGAACATTCATCGAGTATGGAACATCGCAGAGGCACTTGAGTACGGTATGGTCGGTATTAATGATGGTCTCATCTCAACCGAGGTCGCGCCGTTCGGCGGTGTTAAGCAATCAGGTATTGGCCGTGAAGGCGCAAAAGAAGGCATCGATGAATACATGGACATTAAGTATCTTTGCTTTGGCGGAAAATAAGGTTGGTAGTAACTAGGTTTCGGCAGTGATTAGGGCTCAGAAATAATTAAGTTTTAGTGATCACTAACCTACCCCACTCCCCACCTTTCTCACCACAAAAATGAATCAAAAAAAGCCGCGCTATAAAAGCGCGGCACCTTGGGCTCGGTTAAAGGGGGTTTCTTTTTTTTTAGTATTTTACATTCTCTGTTTTTGTTATTGGGTTGCTTCTCTATCCCTGCGCTTTCAGTTTTAGACGCATAGCATGCAGCACTGGCTCGGTGTAACCACTAGGTTGAGCGCAGCCTTCGAATACCAACTGACACGCTGCTGAAAATGCGATGCTGTTTTCAAAGTCAGGTGCCATATTACGGTAGCTCGGGTCGCTAGCGTTTTGCTCGTCAACTACTGCGGCCATGCGCTTCATGGTTTTCATTACTTGGGCTTCATTACAAATCCCATGACGTAACCAGTTCGCAATGTGTTGGCTCGAAATACGCAGCGTAGCGCGGTCTTCCATCAAACCTACATCGTTAATATCTGGCACCTTAGAACACCCGACGCCTTGGTCAATCCAACGCACTACGTAACCAAGAATACCTTGCGTATTGTTGTCCAATTCGTTTTGGATATCTTGAGCTGTCAGCTTTTGATTACCTAATAGCGGAATAGTCAGAATATCATCAACGTTCGCTCTCACACGCTCGCGAAGCTCTTTCTGGCGGCTTGGTACACTCACCTTGTGATAGTGCAAGGCATGCAAAGTCGCGGCAGTTGGAGAAGGAACCCAAGCAGTATTTGCGCCCGCTTGTGGGTGTCCGATTTTCGCGTCCATCATCTTCGCCATATTGTCTGGCTCTGGCCACATACCTTTACCAATCTGGGCTTTACCTTGCAGGCCACAAGCTAAGCCAAGATCAACGTTCTGATCTTCGTATGCGCCAATCCAAGTCATGGTTTTCAGCTGTGTTTTAGGAGCGAATGGTCCCGCTTCCATACTGGTGTGAATCTCATCACCCGTTCGGTCTAAGAAACCTGTGTTGATGAACACAACACGATCTTTAGCCGCTCGAATACATTCTTTAAGGTTAACCGAAGTACGACGCTCTTCGTCCATGATGCCAACTTTGATCGTGAATCGATCTAGCCCTAATGCATCTTCAATGCGACCAAACAGCTCATTGGTGAACGCGACTTCTTCAGGACCATGCATCTTAGGTTTAACAATATTGATGCTGTTCGCGGTCGAGTTTTGGTAAGCACTGTTCCCTTTTAAATCGTGCATTGCGATTAGCGAAGTGACCATGCCATCCATAATTCCTTCAGGGACTTCGTTACCGTCTGCATCAATAATGGCAGGGTTGGTCATCAGGTGGCCCACATTGCGTATGAACAACATGCTGCGACCTTTCAGCGAGATCTCACCGCCCGTCACGCTAGTGTATTGGCGGTCTGGATTAAGGTTACGAACGATGGTTTTGCCGTTTTTCTCTAGCGACTCTTGTAAGTCACCTTTCATCAAGCCTAACCAGTTACGGTAAGCCAACGCTTTATCTTCACCATCGACCGCAGCTACTGAGTCTTCGCAATCCATAATCGTAGTCAGTGCCGATTCCACCAGCACATCTTTAATACCAGCCACATCAACGCTGCCAATTGGTGCGCTTGGGTCAATTTGAATTTCAATATGTAGATTGTTGTGCTTAAGCAGAATACTTGAAGGGGCACTCGCATCACCTTGATAACCAATGAACTGGTTGCGATCAATCAGAGTGACTTCTTCGCCGTTGTCTAAGGTCGCTGTCAGTGTATTGCCAATACTGACGTTGCTGATGCTGTATTTAGTCACGTCTTTATGGGAAACACCGTTTAACGGTGCAGCATCATCAAGGAAACCTCGAGCGTAGCTCACTACTTTAGCGCCACGAACCGGGTTAAAGCTTCCACCCTTTTCGGCACCATCACTTTCACTGATGACATCGGTTCCGTAGAGCGCATCGTATAAACTGCCCCAACGCGCATTAGCTGCGTTAAGTGCAAAACGTGCATTCATAATAGGTACAACAAGCTGCGGACCCGCTTGTGTTGCAATTTCAGGCTCAACGCTGGCGGTCGTTACTTGAAAGTCATCGCCCTCAGGAACTAGGTAGCCAATCTGCTGTAAGAACTGTTTGTACTCGGCCGCATCTAGCGTTTGTCCCGCACGCTCTTGGTGCCAAACGTCAATTTGATGTTGAAGATCTTCACGCTTGATAAGCAGTGCGCGGTTCTTGGGAGCCAAGTCTTCAAGGATAGTTGCAAATGATTGCCAAAAGTCTTCAGCGACAATGCCTGTTCCAGGAATTACCTGCTCATTAATTAATTGGTAGAGGGTGCTATCAATGTTCAAGCTTCCCTGTTGAATACGACTGCTCATAAAATCTCTCTCAAACTAACTGATGACTACTCATTAAATCTACGTAACTGGCTTAAATTCACGTTACTAGCTCAAATTTACGTTACTAGATTAAACTTACGCAACGGACATAAATTTAGCTAATTTATGCCAGTTATACTGGATATTCACAAAAAAAATACCCTACAAACCGTGTTATTCCGTAACGCCACTCTCGATTTCATTAGCGACACTTTTAATCAAGCGACGCATCCACTGATGGTCGGGATTGGTTTGCAACAATGGACTCCATGCCATCTTCACCTCAAAGGGTTCAATCGCAAATGGCGCAGGCTTGATCAACAATCTAGGGTTATTGCGCTGCAGTTGAGCCGCTTTGGTTGGAATGGTCAGGATCAGATTCTTTTGTTGTGCGAAGAGAATCGCCGACAAATAGTGTCGAGTAAACACCGTGATATTGCGCGTTTTACCAATGCGCATTAATGCTTCATCTATCCAACCTAGCTTTTGCGCTTCGCTTGGGTTGATCCCAACTCCGGTTCCCATTCCAGTCTTACTTACCCAGATATGCTGCGCCTTTAGATAAGACAAAATATCGAAGTTGTCGGCTATTGGGTTATCACAACTAAATAGGCAAGAAAACCCGTCGTGCCAAAGGCTCATCTGGTGGAACGACTGTGGAATATCGTCAAATCGATTGATAATTATATCAACGGTACCTTGCTCTACATCCTGATAACTCACGTCACTTGGCGTCATGATATCCAGTCGTATTTTCGGCGCGATCTCGCTTAACCTTTTCAGAAGAGGTTGAATAATGGTCGACTCAGCATAGTCACTTGCCATGATACGAAACACGCGTTCACTGTCTTCTGCATTAAATTCCGTGGTCGGCTGCAGTGTCTTCTCTACATTAACCAAAATGTTTCGAATCAGTGGCTGCAACTTATGTGCTCGTTCGGTCGGTATCATCCCTTCACTGGTTCTCACTAACAGCGGATCTTCAAAAAGATCACGCAATCGGCGTAGGCCATTACTCATGGCTGGCTGAGTAATACCCAGTTGATTTGCTGCACGCGTTACGTTTCTTTCACGTAGCAACATGTCTAAATACACAAGTAAATTAAGGTCTACACGAGCAATATTCATAAGAAAAATGCCGAACATAATAACTATAAATTAACAAAATTATCACACACATGGTTATTCTTTGTCCATGGTTAGATTTAATCCAAATCAAATGACCTCGCCAAGTTGGCCAACATGTCCACGTGAAACTAAGGAATAGTTATGTCGCAAATTACACAAGATATCGAAAAGATTGAAGTTGCAAAAAGCGCTGCTGGTGCTCCATGGGATGCAATTAACCCTGAATCTGCAGCCCGTATGCGAGCTCAAAACAAATTCAAAACAGGTCTGGATATTGCGCAATACACGGCAGATATTATGCGTGCAGACATGGCGGCTTACGACGAAGATAGCTCTCAATACACTCAGTCTCTGGGTTGCTGGCATGGTTTCATCGGCCAACAAAAGCTGATTTCGATTAAAAAGCACTTTGATGGCAAGACAGACCGTCGTTACCTATACCTTTCAGGTTGGATGGTCGCGGCACTTCGCTCTGACTTCGGTCCACTTCCAGACCAATCAATGCATGAGAAAACCTCAGTTGCAGGCCTAGTAGAAGAGCTATACACCTTCCTACGCCAAGCGGATGCTCGTGAACTAGGTGGCTTGTTCCGTCAGCTAGACGCAGCACGTGAAGCGGGTGATGTGAATCTACAAGACCAAATCCAAGACAAAATCGACAACCACGTAACACACGTAGTACCAATCATTGCGGATATCGATGCAGGTTTCGGTAACGCAGAAGCGACTTACCTAATGGCTAAGCAAATGATTGAAGCGGGTGCATGTTGTCTACAAATCGAAAACCAAGTAGCCGATGAGAAGCAATGTGGTCACCAAGACGGCAAAGTAACGGTTCCTCATGCTGACTTCCACGCAAAACTTCGCGCACTTCGTTACGCTTTCCTTGAACTAGGCATCGACAACGGCATCATTGTTGCTCGTACCGATTCACAAGGTGCTGGCCTAACAAAAGAAATCGCGGTAGTGAAAGAACCTGGCGACCAAGGTGATATCTACAACTCATACCTAGACGTTGAAGAGATTGATGTTGCAGATATGGCTGAAGGTGATGTTTGCTTCAATCGTGACGGCAAGCTAGTTCGTCCTAAGCGTCTGCCTTCAGGCTTATACCAATTCCGCGAAGGTACTGGTGAAGACCGCTGTGTATTCGACTGTATTGAAGCAATCAACGCGGGTGCTGACCTTCTTTGGATTGAGACTGAGAAACCACACATCGGTCAAATCAAAGAGATGATGGACGGCGTACGTGAAGTTCACCCTAATGCGAAACTGGTTTACAACAACTCTCCATCATTCAACTGGACATTAAACTTCCGCCAACAAGCATACGATGCAATGGCAGCAGCAGGTAAAGATGTATCAGCTTACGACCGTGCAAGCCTAATGAGTGCGGAATACGATGAAACTGAACTGTCTGCAAGCGCTGACGAGAAGATTCGTACATTCCAAGCAGACGCATCTCGCGAAGCGGGTATCTTCCACCACTTGATTACTCTGCCGACTTACCACACAGCAGCACTGTCTACCGACAACCTTGCAAAAGAATACTTCGGTGACCAAGGCATGTTGGGCTACGTTGCTAATGTTCAACGTAAAGAGATTCGCCAAGGTATCGCATGTGTTAAACACCAAAACATGTCTGGTTCAGACATGGGTGATGACCACAAAGAATACTTTGCTGGTGAAAATGCACTAAAAGCAGCGGGTGAAGCGAATACGTCTAATCAATTTGATTAATCGCTAACGCTAAAGCCTCCCCCGCCCTTCTCTCTTACTTAGGTAAGATCCGGGGGAAGGCTTTGAGATAAAGCTACTACTGCCAGCTTTATCTCAAAGCCTCAGATTTGTGTTCCACACCACGGTTAACCGAACAACTTCTGTTTAAGCTAACTGTATACATATTTGTTCAGATTCCTATTTGTTGAGATTCTTATTTTTTGAGAGTGCCTATGACTTCAATACCGACACACCTACAAGATGCAAAAACACTGTTATCAGAAAATGGTTTCGCAACGGGTGATACTTGGTATCACGGCACATCTTCAGCTTTACTCGCGTCTATTCAAGGTCAAGGGCTAAAGCGCTCTGGAGACAAAGCGCTCAATGAAGCCGCTTCAAAAACCATGGCGACCATCGGTAACAACTACACCGAATCGGTTGAACCAGTGTTTCTCACCCAGAGTAAAGAACTGGCGTATTACTGGGCTCAGCAAACCATTCGCGAGCGCAGCACTCGTTTTGAGGGTGAAGAGCGCCCTATCGTATTAGCAGTCAATCTATCTGAAAAACAACAAGCCAAAGTAAGGCCTGACGTTGGCGCAATGAGCCTATTAATGATGAGTGTTGGCGAGCAATTCATGGCTCACTTAACTGAGATCTATCAAAAGAACAACATCGCAGGCCCAAGCATCGAACTGCGCACTGCGGATCGTATGGATTATCTCAATAAACTTGGAATGGCCTACATTGATGAAGACATCAGTCGTGCTTGCGTGCAAGAGCTTTATGAACCAGAGCTGTCAGAGCCGGAACTGACCAGTTAATCAGGTTCATTACGTAAGCACTATTCAGAATAAAAAATGGCTCCTAAGTAGGAGCCATTTTTTATGTGCGAAGTTATTCACATGCTAGTTAATCAATAGACCAGTAAATTTATGGACCAGTTGATCTATGGACACAGACGACCTTGCTGTGCAGGTTGCGTCATTTCAATGTCACCTTGTAGTGAGCGATACACAACGGTATTCCACACTTCACCATTATCCATTTCAAACTCAATAGCGTAATTCAAACCCGCGACAACCTGAGTTCGCACACTCAGAATCTGCTTTAGCTCAGCTGAAGTGTTCATTTGGCCAAGAACTGCATTTAAAGCTTGCTTAGCTTGTGGTGTGATAGCGCTTTGCGACCAACCACCTGTCAGGTTTTTAGTGCTACAGATCGGATTCGTATTCTCTTGTGATTGAACTGGAACCTCAGATTTCTGACTGCATCCTGCTAACACAGCGACACTAAACAAGGTTGCTACTCCAAGTAATGATGTTAATCGTACTTTCTTCATAAATTCTCTCTACCTCTGTCATTCACGAGGCGTTACCCGCAATGATGTTTCATATGCAGACAAGCTTAAACCTCGAATGTCATCACTTCATCAGAAATTATGTTGTAACTAATCTGTAAATACAGAGCACTGTCAGAAAACCAAAGCCGGACAATAAGCAGACAAGTAAGTATTTGAGAATACACTAATTTAGGGGTTCATGAATTGATTGAAAAATGGCGAAACCATGTTGTTTAGGATTAGTACAAGTAGTAAACTCCCACTTTAAATGCAGCTTGTTTTTGAGAAACTAAACGCACAAAAAGTTAGGGCAACTTTATAAAGTAACTACTCTCAAACATCAGCCATAGATACATCTCTCATAAACGGGTACAAGTCACATAAAAATAATTAGATAAACTTAGGCGGTTCACTACATGGAATTAATGTCGTCTTTAGGTTCACTGTTGGCTAGCAGCCTGCCTATCGAAAAAAAACAACACGCACTGGTTGAACTCGTACTCCACACTTATCAACCACAACAGCGCACAGCTCTTTTCAAAACCGTGACAGAATATCGTCGAAACCAATTAGAATTGCTTTTCCCTGAACATCAAGCAAAAAGCGACTCAGTAATGTTTGAAGTGATGGACTACCGCGATCTGATTCAGCGCTATCCAAATACCTTATCCACAGAGGTTGCTCTCTTAGAGGAAGCTGTAGGGCAATGCTATATACATTGGTTGGACTTTTGGTGTGAATGTGAAATTTCCGCAATCAAAGCAAAATTACCATTAAGCACCCATGCCCTTTATCCTATGGATCTACCCATTAAAGATAGTGCTTACTATGGTGTGATCATTGACCAAATAGAAAATAGTCAACTCATAGTACAAACGCCAACTCGCCCTCAAGGACTACCAATCAGCGATGCTATTGCTTTAAGCAACCTTGAGGTTTTTATTAAAGGTGAGAAGTGGTATGAGATGCTACCTTTACTCCACTTATCACAAACAGGTAAGCACTTTATTCTACTCAAACACCCAACAGATGAAGCCTTTCCAACCCTAGTCTCTTCAGCCCTAATTCAAGATTGGTCAAAATATGAAACTTGGCTAAGCTACGCCCCCCCTTTCTGTAACGACAAATGGAAGTACAGTTTATCCAGACGTGGCTATGAAGGACTTGCAGAGCTACATATTTTTACTCCGCCGGCCCTATCAAAGTGTGACTCTATTCCAGAGTTCGATAGTAAGTTCCAATTACAATTAGCCGAAATGCAAGCTGTATGTGAAATTCTACGCCTAACCGTGAGTGGAAATATTCAACAAAAAGTCTACTTCCTTTATCTTGCTCAAAAAGAGATGCTCAACTTGTTACATCAAGCGGGCTATAAAATTGGTTTCACCATTATAGATCAACCTTTGATACTCGATTTTTACAAGGCTATCGAACCACAAGCATACTTGCCGCTAGGGTCTTGTGACTTGAACGAAACGAACTTACTGACTTACCGCGGGTTATGGAATATTGAACTGATGTTGAAGGCATTCAATCATGTCAACTTTCGAGACTATAGACGGTGCCTCCGTGAAAATAAAAATACAGCGTGGCAAATAATATGAAGACGTTTGATCTTGGGCTAGAGGCGATATTCTATGCTAAAGCCATCACTCTGCTTGCAACGGTCGCTGTTGTTGTAATGTGGCTGTTCTACTATTGTTATCGCCTTAAACAAAAGAACGAAGCGATAGTGGGGACACACCATGTACCTTACATCGCATATTCCATCTGTATTATTACGTGGATCAGCAGTAATGCCTACTTCCACACTGGCTTGTTGCCAGGACTTGGCACCACAGCAGCCATATTCGCAGCAAAGTTGGCCAACCTCAGCTCTTTCCTTGCTTTTGCCTTTGCGTATTACTTCTCGTGTCAGCTCGCAGCCGAAAACCGCAGTGGTAAAATCCATAGGTGGCAACAAACTATTCTCGCGAGCATGACGGGCTACTCTTTCTATATCAATTTGACCCCAGGGTTAACGGTAGAAGATGTCACCATTACGGCTCCAAGCCAATTCGTGATCGAGTTTGGCCCGCATACACCCTACTTTTTCATTGGGGTTATCAGCTTGATTGCCCTTACACTGACTAATCTAGTGACCATGCGTGCCAATAGCAGCAAACTAACATTAGCCAAAACCAACTACATGATTACAGGTATCTTGGTATTCATGCTATCTACAGCAACGATTCACATTGGCGTTGCCTATTTCCTACGTGATTTCTCGCTCACCTGGCTCCCCCCAGCGTTGTCGCTCAGTGAGATGTTGTTTGTAGGCTATGCTCTGCTGACCTCTCGCTTCTACAGTTTTAAATACCTTACATACATAAGCCTTAATGTGCTGCTGGTGTGTGCAATTTTAGTGATACCTTTTTGTACGGTATTTATTCCCCTAACCGACGGTAACCAATGGCTATTAGCGATACCCATCTGCGCGATTATCGGCATTACATGGAGTCCAATCTACAAACGTGTAAGTCCTTACTCCTCATTGCTTGTCTATAGAAACAAAAAGACACCGGTACAACAGATACTCGCATTAGAAGAAGGCTTTAAGTTGTCGATTGACGATGCCATGCGTCGTTTAGGTCGCCAACTGCAAATCCCAGAAGATAAGCTTCGACTAGTTAACAGTAATTACAACGAAACCTTCTACGAAGATTACCTATCTAGCAAAGAGTCCGTTCTAGTGTTCGATGAGCTTTCTGAAGAGCTAGATGATACTGCGCTCGCTAAACGGTCGCTAAAAGCACTTTATGACAAGATGAGTTCGAACAACACCGCGTTGGTAATGCCACTATTCGGACACAAAAAATCAGTCACACACTTGCTAGTATCATCGCACAAAAGCAACAATCGTATGTTCTCTAATGAAGAAATCTCTGCACTGCAAACCTTGTTAACGCGTGTACAAAGCACCATCGAAGCCGATAGACGAATTCGCCAAAGTCGTGCTCTTGCTAACTCGATCGCTCATGAGATGCGTAACCCACTCGCTCAAGTGCAACTGCATTTTGAGGTGTTAAAGCAGCACATTGATAATCAAGCACCAACTCAACAAATCTTGACTGACATTGAGAATGGCCAAGCAGCGATTCAACGCGGGCGGCAACTGATTGATATCATCTTACGAGAAGTCAGTGACAGCTCGCCTGAGCATGGACCAATCACCATGACATCTATCCACAAGGCCGTGGACCAAGCCGTCAGCCACTATGGCTTTGAGAACGAGAAGATCATTGAGCGAATTCGTTTACCACAACACGCTGATTTTGTGGCAAAACTAAATGAAACTCTATTCAACTTCGTCATTTTCAATCTGATACGCAATGCAATCTATTACTTTGATTCTTACCCAGACAGCCAAATTGAGATCAGCACCAAAACAGGATCTTACGAGAACGTTCTCACATTTCGTGATACCGGCCCCGGCATTGACGAAGCCATTGTTCATAAGGTCTTTGATGACTTTTTCTCTTTCCAAAAAAGCGGTGGTAGCGGCTTAGGACTGGGTTATTGCCAACGAGTGATGCGCTCATTTGGTGGCAGAGTGGAATGCCATTCCAAACTTGGTGAATTTACTGAGTTTCACCTGTACTTCCCTATTGTACCCAATGCTCCAAAAGCGGAGACGCTGCGTACGCCTTATTTCAACGGTTGGAAACACAACCAATCGACGGAAGATAAAGCCGAAGCTGATGTAAAACCAGAGAGCCAAACTCCAAGCGGTGATATAGAACCTGAACCGGCAAGTACGCTAACAGAAAGTAAGCAAACAGAACGCACGCAAGCAGAAAATCAACCAGCATCAAGCCATCTTGCACCGACGGTACTTATTGTTGATGACAAAGAAGTGCAACGCACGCTTGTTCAGATGTACCTGAGCCGACTTGGCGTAAATAGCTTGCAAGCTAAAAACGGGGAAAATGCTGTCGAGCTGTTCAGATCACACAAAGTTGATTTGATCTTAATGGACGTACAAATGCCGATAATGAATGGCTTTGACGCAAGCCAGATCATCAAGGCGCGCTCACCTCAAACACCAATTATTGCTTTGTCTGGTGAATCAGGACAACGAGAGCTAGACATGATCAGAAAACTGATGGACGGTCGCCTAGAGAAGCCAACCTCTTTGAACGCACTGCAACACCTACTGGACAACTGGCTAGAGAAAGGCTGGGCGCCAAACGCTTCTAAAGAAACAGAAAATGAATAGCTGACTACGGTTAAGTGAATCAATTAAAAAAAACGATTAGAACTCACTGATGGTTGGCCTCAATCATCGCTGTTTCGATCAAATCCAGTAACCACTTGTATTTGGCAGAATGTTGGTTTTTCTTATGAAGATAGGCAAATACCTCCATTTTCTCTGCATCTTCTTCTAATCCTTCAATCACAATCGAGCGTAATACTCCCTTGTGCTGTTCGATCACCGGAGGCATGCAGGGTGCGATCATGTTGGTATGCTTAATCGTTTCTATTAACCCAACAACTGACGTCGTTCGAAGCGCCATATTAATCGATTTACCTTGGCTTAAAACTTCTTCTTCCAATCGCGAGTGTTTGTTTTGATCGAAGTAAGCAAGGTCAACATGCGCAAATGGAAAGGACAACAAATCATCAATCTGTGCTACATCCTCTTTAAAAGGATGGTCGACTCTTACTGCCAATACAAATTTTAGGGTCACGAGAGGCACAGCAATGATCTCGGCGGGCAGGTTTTCAGCTTCAAAGTGAATAACAAAATCAATCTCGTCACTCTTAAGTCTTTCCAGTGAATCTTGGGAGCTAGTATGACTAATCAACCTCGAAAGTGGACTTTCATCTGAGAGTTGATGAAACAGAGAGGGTGTTAACCAAGGCAAAAGGTGCGGGTTCGCCTCTATCTTAAAATCTTCGCTTAGTTCGGCAGGAGTAAACTGTTTACCCTCTTCTATCGCCGTGACCAACCCGTCCAATAGTGGAAATACACGTCGATACAGTTCATCAGAATAAGGCGTCGGGAGAAACTGCTTATTGGACAAAACAAATAGCTCTTCACCTAATGATTCCTTAAGCTTTTTGACGCTTTGGCTTACCGCTGGTGTCGAGACAAACAGCTTTTCAGCTGCTTTGCGCAAGCTTTTTTCCTGATATACCACCACAAACACTTTCAATAAGTTCAAATCGACATTATTCAGTTTCATACCCAAACCATAAACCAATACTTAACGAATAGTTAAGTTTATATGAATTAACTTAACGATGTCCACTTTGTATAGTTACCTCACCTTCACGCAGTACACGGATGTAGTGAGATAAATTTATGAGGCATCTATGTTATTACAACGTTCAATCCTTTCTCTAACTCCTTTGTTTCTGGTGAGTGTCGCTTTCGCGGAAGAAGCCGAAATTCAAGATATGTCAGATCCGTTAGCCGTCTATACACAAGGTGGCTTCGGTTACACAGACAAAGGCTTAAACCTGAAAATCGGGCAAACCTATGACACTGGTAGCGATACGACCATGGGTATGAATGTCTTCGAAGTCAAAGGCATCGCTGGTGAAGCCATTGGTTGGAATAACCGAGGCGCAGATGACAGTATCGATTCGATTCGTTTCAGAAACTTCGGCGTAGACTTAACCAATGGTCGAGGCACACAAGTCGATATGTCTTGGGATTTCGATAGTAATCAAGGTAGTGCGTCATACAGCTTTATACAGGCTCTTCCACAAATGGGCATGTTTAACTTCTATCCGCTTGCGGGTGTTGGTGTTGCTGCAGGTGAGGAGTTGGTTGAAGGCTCTGGAGGCAACCTCGACGCGGATCAACTTCGTGATCGCTACAACATGCACGGTACTTTCTACGTGGCGGGTATGTACGCAAAAATGCAACTTACCGACAAGATTTGGTTGAACTATAACCCTATGTATTTAGGCACGATGTCTGGTTCATCAACGTTCAAAGATTATGGATTCGAGGGCAGTGATTCTGTACTCGCACATGAGTTTGCTGCGAGCTACCAGATTAACCCAAGGGCGAACGTTCGTTATTTTGCAAACTGGACAGAAAACACCAGTATCGAAGACGGTGATCACCGCATCGAATTTAACTATCAGTTTTAAGCAGTCACTTTCTGTTTGGATGAGCTCTTTCAGTTTGAACCAATGATTTCGGTTCAACGAGCCATTCCCGTTTTGACGAATAATTTTGAGTTTTTGAGGACACATTATGAATATGATATCTAAAGCCTTTGTCGGTAGTTTCACTTGCCCATTACGCTCAGCTGCCATGCTAGTTTCTGTAACAGCCTTGTTTTCAGCCACAGCGATAGCAGGCAACGGTGATGCGACAGAAACGATCCAAACGCGAGCAGGTGACTTTACTTTCGAAACCGACTTTCTTCATGGCATTCCAACACAAGAAAGCTCAGCAAAACTGTTCGAACTGATGGACTATCAACGCGCGTCACAAGCTTACATTTGGTCCGTGCCTTTGGTGTCAAACTACGCATGGAAACAAGCCTATGCCGACATGGGTGCAGAGGATGGTCAAATTACTTATGTTGAGTCTCATGAATCTAAGCTAGGAGGTTTAACTTACAATACCTCTACGCCTTACGCGATTACTTGGTTTAACGTAGAGAAAGAGCCCGTTATTGTAGAAATCCCCACAAATGAACTGCGCGGCGCAGTACACACTATGTGGCAAATCGGTATTTCTCAGATGACTGAGCCGGGCGTCTACGTGGTAAAAGCCAAAGGTTCTGAAACGCCGAGTAACCTGCCAAAAGGCGCAAAAGTATTTGAGTCTGATACCAATAATGTTTTCTTGGGTGTTCGCTTAATGGCTAAGTCAGATCAGCAACGTATGAAAGACTTAGAAGCATTAAAAATTACTGACCTTAACGGCAAGCCGCTCAGTAGCAAAGGCGTGAACTTCCCTGAACGTGGTGACGATGCTAAGCACCCACGTGGTATGGCATTTTGGGATACGTTGAATGAAGCGATCCAAGCCGAACCTGTGGCAGAGCGCGACCGCATAATGCACGACATGTTACGCCCACTAGGTATTGAAAAAGGCAAAGCATTTACCCCATCAGCTCAGCAGCGTGACATCTTAGAACAAGCTGTAATCATGGGGGAAGCTATGGTTAAGAATATCGATTTCAACAAAACAGAACGTCTACCACATGCGGCTTACGGTAAAGAAGGGAATTCGTGGGAAATCGCAACGGCTTCAACACCAAACCAAGACCGTCACTATGGTATGGACCTCGATGGACGTGCAGCTTGGTTTTATGAAGCCGTCACTAACGACATTGCAATGCACGGTTTTGAAAATGGCGGTTGGGGACAGATCTACCTAGACAACTACCGTGACGACAATGGCAAAGGGCTAAATGGCAGTAACCACTATACTTTGACGCTAGATGGAGATGTAAATTTCGCCGATTTGTTCTGGACAATTACTGTCTACAACGTAGAGAACCGCGCCATCATCGACAACGATATTGAACGTGCCGACGTGGGTTCAAACATCGAAGGAACGGTCAAAGACGCACAAGGTAATTACACCTTCCACTTCTCGCCAACTAAGCCAGCAGGTGTGAATGAAGCGAATTGGGTGCAAACTCGAGAAGACGAAAACTGGTTTGTTTACTTCCGCGCCTACTCACCAAGTAAAGCATTTGTAGCGCAGCAGCCTGAAACCTTGTTGCCTAACTTTAAACGTGTGGACTGATCATCTAGAGCGAATCACAGATCATTTATCTATGCGTCTAAAAACTAACAGGCTCATAGAGCAAAAGAAAAGAGGAGCCTCAGAGCTCCTCTTTTTCTTTTCTATCTTCACTAATAACCGGGTAAGACCTTGATAGGTTTAATCTAAAAGTGAACGAACGTAGTCTGCAATGTCTGGGTTTTGGCAATGATCAAACAAGCATTGTTGGAAACGCTCACTGCCAACCGCTGTTTTCACGAGCTCTTGGTCGATTGCTCTTAGAGAATCAATAAAGTTATCTTTTACCACCGCCGCTTTCACTTCATTCAAAATTGCTGCGTTACGTTGCTGTGGTTCTGCACGTTCTAGTGGATACCCATTACCACGCTCGCCTGTGAACGCTTTTTCAAAGATATAACGAATGTTGAGTTCACCTGCCCAGCCAAAGCCTTTAGCAAAAGCGAGAGCGAGAGCATTACCGTTATTGATTTGGTTAAACAAGAAAGCATCTGATGGCTCTAGGCAGTAACCACAAACCACACCCGGATGCAGGTTCAATGACATCAAAGCACCTTGCCCTGTTCCACATCCCGTCACAACAAAGTCCACAGCCTTTGAGTTAATGAGAATACTCGCCATGATACCTAAGTGGATATACGTTAAGTGGTGATCATTCTCGTCGGTCATACCTAGATTAAAAACATCATGACCAATGCCACCCGCCACTGACTCTAGCTCAGCTGCAACCATGGCATTTTTACCTGCCTGACTGTTTTCCATCATTAGTGCGATTTTCATTTATGTTCTCCTGCAAGATTGCTGCAAATTTAAAATTCTTAACCGTGTTTGTTACAAGGTCAGTTAACGAGCTAACCAACCACCATCAACAGCAATGGTATAGCCGTTAATGTAATCCGATGCTGATGAGGCTAAGAACACACAAGGACCTGCGATATCTTGCGGTTTACCCCAACGTTCAGCCGGAATACGCTCAAGAATCGCTTGATTGCGCACAGCATCTTCACGCAGAGCTTGAGTATTGTTCGTTTCCATATAACCGGGTGCTATCGCATTCACATTGATATTGTCGCGCGCCCATTCGTTCGCCATCGCACGTGTCACTCCCATCACAGCACTTTTTGAAGCCGTATAGGAAGGAACTCGAATGCCACCTTGGAATGAGAGCATCGATGCAATATTAATGATCTTTCCGCCAGTGCCTTGAGCCTTAAACTGCTTTGCAACAGCCTGAGACATAAAGAACACAGTCTTAGTGTTCACGTTCATTACGTCATCCCAATCTTGCTCTGAGAACTCAATAGCATCTTGGCGGCGAATAATTCCTGCATTGTTCACGAGAATGTCGACTTGGCCAAACTCAGCCAAAGTGCGCTCTATAACCTCTGGAATACACGCTTGATCGAGAAGATCAGCACTCACGTTTAGGAACGAATGACCTGCTGCACTCATTTTCTCAATAGTCTCTTCAGGTTCTGTTCGGTTAACACCGACAACCTTACAACCAGCTTCCGCTAGGCCTAATGCAATACCTTGCCCAAGCCCCGTGTTGCAGCCAGTCACTATCGCTACTTTACCTTCCAGACTGAATGACTCTAAGATCATGCTCGCTTCCTCAATTACATTGGATTCATTGCGTATCATTACTACCAATAATTAAATAATACAATAAGATGTAAATGCGAGGGCGACGTTGTAGAAGTTCGATCTTGCACCAAAATCAGTCAAGCAAGTTGAAACGAGCACCACAAACTAAATGAATGGGAGAAGTGATTTGAAGAAGAGAAGCCTATAACCCACCATGAACCATGAACTCGAAGATCACGTAAATCAGATATTTTAGGGATTTGGCAACAATTCCATGATTTAAAAGAGTAAAAGGGTTATACATAATGATGTGTTATCTAAAATACTGAAATTATCATGACGCTCAAAGAGATCCTTAACATTCCCAATGTCCGCTACTTCTTAATGTTTCGAAGCAGCTACTTTGCGCGTTTTTACTACCCTATATTCACCCTACTCTATTTAGATTACGGGCTAACTCTTTCTCAATTCGCGATGCTTAATGTAGTTTGGGCAGCCACCATTGTGCTTGCTGAGGTGCCGTCGGGCGCGTTCGCTGATACCTTAGGCCGCAAGAAACTAGTGGTGCTGTCTTCGATCGTGATGTTTGTTGAGATCGCCATGATAGCGCTAGTGCCAACCGGAAACCCCGACTTGGTGTTCATTGTCTTTCTGATTAACCGGATACTCAGTGGCTTAGCAATGGCACTGGCCAGCGGCGCCGACGAGGCATTGGCTTACGACACCTTAAAAGAACAAGGCAATGAAGAGTTGTGGCCGCGAGTGCTGCAAATCCAGCTTCGTGTCGCCTCAACCGTCGGTATCTTTGTCACATTGATTGGTGCGGCGATGTACGATGTAAACTTCATGGCGAACATCTTTGATTTCCTTGGATTAGCCGAGCCAGAAAGCACTAAAGATCTGATGCGTATTCCTGTGTTCGCCACCCTATTTGTTGCGATGATCGCTATCTATGCAGCGATTAATATGCGCGAAGAGAAAAAGGTGATGCCAAGTGACCAAACCAAATTGGCAACCACCATCTCAAGTCTTAAATTGACGATCGATGCGGGTAAGTGGGTATTTGCTACGCCTTACGTGCTGTTCATCTTGCTCTACTACAGCCTATTCGAACACACCTCACGCATGTTCCTAACCATGAACAGCCAATACTATCTGGCCATTGATATTCCAATTATCTACTTTGGTTTTATTGGTGCGGGTATCAGCTTGCTTAAGATTATATTGGCAGGACAAAGCCGTAGGCTAGCAGAAAGCATGGAGGCTAAAACCTTCATTGTAGTTATGGGATTGGCAAGCATGGCAACTTATTACTGGATCAGTTTAGGTTGGTCGATTTACGGAGTCATTCCGGCACTGGTATTAATCTTTATCATCATGACGATGAACATTTTCATCAGCTACCACCTGAATAAAAAGACCGAATCACACAACAGAGCCACGGTTCTCAGCTTTAAAGGGCTGATGTTTAACCTCGGATACGGCCTGATCGGTATCTTGTACGCTTACTACTATAAGTTGGTGTCTCAGGGCTACACCGAACAAGAGATAGAACAGAACCTTGCCTTCTTGGCCTCACTGTCTTCGTTTTTCTATTACTTCACCTTACTGTTCATTACGATCAGCGCACTGTTCTATTTCAAGAACCGAAAAGAGCCAATTTTTTGAGGCGGCTAGCTATATTGTGTTGAAGTTCAACGAGCTAACTCTTCAAAGGTTAGCTCGCACAAAGTTCTGATTTACCCAAATAGACTATCGCCTGAAAATGGACGCTCAATAAACAAACAAGCCCCTTCTTCTATTGGTTAAATTTGTTAATATAATCATAATTTTATATAACACACGGAAGCGTCATGTCATTTAGTTGGATAGCCTTTACTCTTCTCGCAGCCTTCAGCCAATCTTGGCGCAATGCCTTTCAAAGCAAGTTAAGTGGCACCATGAGTGTTGCTGGTGTGACGCTGGCGCGTTTTATCTGGGCAGGCCCAATCGCCTTAATTTATCTGTGCGCCCTCTATCAATGGAAGCCAGTATCCACACCTGATTTTTCGGGTGAGTTTGTTTTCTACATTATTGCAGCAGCCATTATGCAGATCCTCGCGACGGGCTTAATGGTGATGTTATTTAAGCTCGAAAACTATGCGATCGGAGCAGGCTTAGCTAAGTGTGAAGCCCCCGTATCTGCTGTGCTATCCGTATTGTTTTTTGGTACTGCTTTAACACTAACAGGTTGGGTCGGCGTGCTTATCGGAACATTAGGCGTACTAATCATGAGTAGTTCTTCTGGTTGGCGAAGCTTGTCTCCGAAAGTATTTTTGTTAGGTATGGCGTGTAGTACCGCTTTTGCTTTAACGTCTCTTTGGGTACGTGAAGCTAGCTTGAGCATAGGGCTTCCCTTCCCCCATAGCGCTGCTTGGGTGCTGTTTCTGGTGATAACTCTTCAGACATGCATTATCTGTACGTATCTCTTTTTCAGAGAGCGAGACACGCTGCGCCAGATATTCAAGAAATCTAAACTGGTCATCATGACAAGCTTAGCGAGTGTTATCGGTTCTCTGGGTTGGTTTAGCGCAATGTCACTTCAAGCCGTGCCGTACGTAAAGACACTCGGGCAAGTCGAAGTGGTCTTCATGGTGTTGATATCCTATTTCTGGTTAGGGCAAAGCATCGCGCGCAAAGACATTCTTGCGCTCATCTTGCTTTCTATCGCAGCGGTATTGGTTATGTGGCAGTGACGAGCTCGTTAATATGACTAGGACAAATTGAAGTCATATTGCGACCGTTTGTTTTCGCTTGATATAACGCTTTGTCGGCTCGGCTAATAAAACCATTCCAACTCTCATGTGGGTGAAGCTGAGCAACACCAAAACTCGACGTCAGAAACATCTCATTTCCTTGCACTGCTGAGATCTCTGAAATAGACAATCGCAGCTTACAAGCAGTAGCCTGTGCTTGTAGGAAATTAACATTAGGCAATAAAATCATTATCTCGTCTCCGCCAAAACGAAACGCACTGGCTTTGGGCGATGTTTTTATCGCACTTTGAACCATTTCAGCAAAAGACTTGATCACGAGGTCACCTACAATGTGTCCGTGTTGGTCATTGATCGACTTAAAATTATCAATATCCATCATAATGGCACTGACAGGCGCAGTCTCCGCCTGCTTCATGATAACTGGAACCATCTCATCTAATGCTCTGCGGTTTCCCAGTACCGTTAGAGGATCGCTGTAGGAGAGTTCGTGAATAGAACTAAGCAACCTTGCGTTAATCAGCCAAAGCATTGTAAAGCTCATCGACACAATAAGAACGATACTCACTAAAAAGGCAAGTTGATGAATGAGCGTGGCCGCCATGAAATCCTGGAGCTCAGCGGAAAATAGTGTCACCACAACTCGAAAAACCATAAACCCGCCATATATCGTAAATGACAAGGCCATCATCCGAATACCTAGAGTCAAGTCATCACGCCGGCCCTTTAATACCGCAAAGGCAGTGCAAAGAGTCACAAAAGCCAGATATAAACTAATGAGGATAATTCGAGCCTTGATGGAAGGCTCATAGAACGTGAAGTAAATAAAACATGGCAAAAGAGCCAACATCATTAGACTACTGAGGTAGGTGCATTTGAGAGAGTATTCTCGAAACAGACATAAGCTATACAAGGCGAGATGAAAACCAAGCGCAATGACCATATTGGCACCAATAACGGTGACCCAATCAGGGAACTCCCCTCTTAGGCTCAACATCAACGGCCCAGTTCCGATAACAAATATTGAAATGGAAAAGATTGAAAGCCCTTTAATGGACTGTTGAGTGAATTGAAATAACAACAAGCCAATACAGTAAATGAAAGAGAACAAAATAATAATAAAATTAAGTGTTCTCATATCCAGCGAAAAACCATCCATGATTTTCTATCTTCCATACGCAAACCAAATCACAACATGGTTAATAATCATACAAGCCAAAGAAACATTCACTATATGAATCTTTATATTTTATAAAATAAGGGATAGATCACATATGCAGAGATTCTTGTCGCATGAGTCCATGATCTGAATAGGCATGTAAAACTCGTCCACACATGGCTTCATAGCATCACGGAATCTACAGGCTTCTGCACTCGTTACTTGGTTGAATGACGACTGTCTGGCATTATGCGCCCAAGAAACCTGTGGTTATTACACAGCAAAGAATGAACGAAGGTAATCAGTGGTAGAAAACAGCCAACAATTAAGTGACCGTTACGACGAATATGGTTACTTTGTTATCAGAAATTATTTCGATGAAGCTCAAATTGCATCGCTTAGAAAAGTCGTGCTGAAATTCCATGAATCATGGAAAGCAGACAACGAAGAATTCTATAAAGAAGAAGCATTTAACTCGTCTTTAATTACGGGAAGCGAATATTTGCTCGCCGACGATAGAAGCGTGCTTTTCGACTTCATCAGCTCGAAGCAAGTGATGGGCGTGGTTGATGCGGTGATTCCGAACAAACCGGCATTCATGAATACACAGCTGTTCTTCAACCCGGTAAATCCGCAACAAAAAGACTTCTGGCATCGTGACTGTCAATACGACTACGACGTTGATGACCAAATGAAAGTCATCATGGAAACCCAGGTATTGCATCTGCGAGTGCCCATTTTTGATGAGCCCGGTATGGAGCTTATCCCCGGCACTCACAAACGCTGGGACAATGAAGAAGAATACAACGTTCGCCAAGAAGAAAATGGTAAAGTGAGCAGCGATGATATCTCTGGTGGCAAGCAGATACCGTTAGAAGCGGGCGACTTATTGGTGTTTTCAGCGGATATGATCCACCGAGGCCGATATGGCTTGGATCGTTTGGCTTTGGATATTTTGATCTTCGATTCGGCGGCAGACTATGTCGACTACGTTGATGACGATTGTTTACCGACTCCAGCCATGCTGAGCAATATTACCGACCCAAGATTGTTTATGAACACGCTACACTTAAAATCGATGCTTTGCTCGTAAGAGATTAAAACAGTTACATCAAAAGTCACATGACTTGAAAATAATAACAAATATGTTCACATTTATTTCATAGCGCTCGCAATAAGATAGCTTCATATTCAATATTCGAGATAAGTAATATGAAAAAATTAATTACTAGCATGTCACTACTTACAGCACTTGTTTCGGGTGCTGTTTTAGCCGAAGTGAATGGTGAAGATTTTAACGAATTCCCTAAACAAGATGCTGCGCACTGCTTTGGTTGGGCGGCAGGCTTAGATAAAGACCAAGATTACGCTAAGTTTATTGTCGAGCTATCGAAAGATCGCACAGTGAGTGTCAAAGAAGATCCTTATATAATGGAAGAGTTCGGCACTGCAATGGGTTATTCAGAAGCGATGTTAGAATTTGCCGGGAAAGAAGCTGCGGATGCTAAATATAAACTAGTCTGCGATCCAATCAAACAAAGCTATGGCTTTTGATCGCGAGGTTTCACCGCTACGTCAAAGACTTGATACAAAGGCTCCACATGGAGCCTTTAAAGTGTACTGACTCAGTCAGGGATTCCGAATAGTAAAACTTATTTATGAACCTTCGCGATTTTCATTCCATGTATCCAGAACAAATTTTAATTGAACCAGGCAACAACTCGTTCTTTCAAGCTCGCATTCTTTCTCCAAATCCAATACAAGCCTTCCTCTAGCTCTTCAACGCTCATACGACTTGGCTGATAAACCGGATGGCTACCATCGTACTTGGACCAATCTTTAGTAAGAAGTCGCCCTTCTCGCTCTAGCTGATTAAAAGACTCCGAACCGGGAAACGGAATAATGTAGTGCGGGATCACCTTATCAACCTTGATATCTTCGACGAACTTCTGCGTTTGTTTGAAGATAGAAGTGTCATGTTCATCAAAACCGAACAAAAAATCTCCCCATACTTCAATACCATGAGATCTTATCTCAGCGATGTACTCTTTCATTTTAGATGGTTTCACAAAGCCTTTTTTCTGAGCCTTTAAAGCCTCTTCAGATGGCGTTTCTATGCCTAATAATACAGCTTTGAACCCTGACTTCACCGCAGCACTAAGCAATTCGGTGTCACGAGCAATCAAGACTGTCGTTTCCCCATAGAAGCTCATGTTAAGCGGCTCAATGGCTTTAAATAGTGCCAAAGCATATTCACGGTCATGAGTGAGATTGTCGGAGTGTAACTCAACCCACTCAATACCTAATGTCTTGAGATCCGCTAACTCGCTGACGATATTTTCGATTGGCCTTTTCTGGAACTTATCAAAGAACCTTGGCACTAAACAGAAGTTACATTTAAATGGGCAACCTCTTGTCACAACTACTGACCATGTATAATTGTACGCTTCAGGATTGATGATATTTGTTGGGTATGGATTGAGCATACTGAGATCGACAGGCTCGGAGCTTTCATAAATAGGCTGTAGCGAACCAAACTCTGCGTCACGTAGTAACTGAACCCAGTAGTTCTCAACTTCTCCCATCGCCAAACAATCCGCATATACTGCCGCTTCTGAAGGGTTAAACTGAGTATGTAACCCCCCGAGGATCACTGTTTTGCCTTTTTTCTTATATTTAGAAGCTAGCTCATAAGCCCGATAAGCATCTGGAGTCGACATAAATATCACCACCAAATCAGCATCATTATAAAGGTCGGCTTTTGCACCTATGGTCTCATCAACCATATCTAGCTTGTACCACTTTGGTGTCGCAGCAGCGGCGGCAAAGATGTTTTGTGGAGGTCCCCCCGTAGAGGCTTTGTATTTTGAGTAATCGCTGCCAGCAGACGCTTTAATTAAATAGATTTTCATAACGTATCCTAGTTATTAAATTTTGCTTTGCTACAAAGAGCTAAAAAACTCAAAGACTCTATTGTCCATATAGAAATATACCCCTCCCATCACAAACCAACTGATGATGATTAAGGTAAACAAAACTGGATGTTCTTTTAGCTCAATACGTTCAACAAAGAAGGCTTCTTTTGCGCGAAGATTTTCCCATCCCCAAAACCAACAAAATAACCCCCAAATCAGAAGTAGATGAAACTTAAGAGCAAACAAGGCCATGGTCAGAGCCAGCAATGTTTTCCACTTAGACATTACTTCAGGCACGTTCATCTTTCTTAACTCCCAGTTATTAAACTAGGAATCATTGTAAATAGGTGTTGGTCAACTTTTGGTTAACTAATTTCAATTTAAACAATCGATTGCCAACAACATCGATGTTAAGCAATATTAGCGACCCAAGATTGTTTATGAACACGCTACACTTAAAATCAATGCAGTACTCATAATCCATAAAGGTGCCCTAACTATGACTGACACTAAGCAAAATACCCGAATTAGCCAGTTCCGTTTCGGTCAGCCAAAAGAATCTCTCAAGTTAGAACATGTCGCTTTAGGGGCGCTAGACAAAGATAAAGTTCGCGTACAAATTGAAGCGACTAACATCAACCCTAGTGATCTGTTGTCGATTTATGGTGTGGGCCAATACAAACATAGCCACCAGCCGCCGAGAGTACCGGGATTTGAAGCGGTAGGAAGAGTTGTAGAGTCCAGTCATACTGAGTTTGCGGTAAATCAGCGAGTGCTCGTAGCAACCAGTGGAACATGGCAGACCTATGTCGATGTATCACCTGATGACCTGTTCCAAATTCCTCAGCATCTAGAAAATGGCTACGCCTGTCAGTTGTACATTAATGCGCTAACTGCATGGGTGTTGACGACAGAAGTGGCTAAGCTGACCCAAGAAGATGTGTTGATCATCAACGCGGGCAGTTCAGCCATCGGTAAGATCTTCTCCCAGTTATCAGCATCACTCGGCTTCAAAATCATTGTCGTTACATCACAGCCGACACAATACCCAATCACTTCCAGTTGGGTGTTAGATGCAAACGACGATTTAGCTTCTCAAATTAAGGCGTTAGGCTTGCCGATGCCAACTGTTGCCTTTGATGCGATTGGCGGCTCACCCGGAACCGATCTTATTCACACCCTTGGCAACAATGGGCGCTTTATCAACTATGGGACGCTGTCTCTGGATTTTTACGAACCACGCTTCTTTGAGTACGCGAAAAGCCAAGACATTGATTTCAAAACCTTCTTCTTACGTTATTGGGAGGAAGCGGAAGGTAAAGATGTTCGCCGTGATAAGTTCACGACCATGCTAGATCACTTCATCACAAACGACATTCAACTCGACGTTGACCGCTATCTGCCATTCGATGAAGTGCAAACCGCGATTGATCTCATTGAATCGAAAACCACACGCTTGAACGGCAAGATCATCTTGCTGCCTGTATAGTTTGGTGGAATTGAGCACACACTATTTACGCCAAACAAGATACAGAACGAATAACCCGCCAAGCGCTGCTGTCACAATACCTACTGGCAGTTCTTGTGGCGCTAATATGGTTCGGCTAATCACATCCCCAAACAGTAAAAGCACCGCGCCCCATAAGGCAACCAAAGGCAGAGCTCGCTTGTGAGTGACACCTGAAAATGGTCGAACTAAGTGGGGTACCATCAAGCCAATAAAACCGACCACTCCGGTCATCGATACAATCGACGCAGTGCAAAACGCACAACAAAGAAAAATCTCGCTTTGTAGGCGGTGCACATTGATCCCCAATGAGCTTGTCGTCTGTTCACTCACCAACAAAGTATCGAGCTCGCGATAACGTTTGAAAATCAACACAATAAGACACAACACGCCCGCCAAGGCAAAAATCAAATTATCCCAACGTGCGAGCCCTAAGCCTCCCATCGTCCAGAACAAAATCGAACTCGCCGCTCTCTGGTCGCCTGAATAAATCAAAAAACTCGTGATGGCTCCGAATAGAAATGAGATCGCCAAACCACACAAGATCAAGTTGTCATTGCCCTTTTTCTTCTGCATCGAAAACAGAATCAGAACGGCGGTCGCCGAAACAATACCACCCGAGAATGCAGCCAGTGGCAGTGACCAAACACCCAGAGCGTCTCCCACTTTGGTGATCACCAACACCGCACCAGCAGACGCGCCAGATGACAAGCCAAACAGAAACGGATCCGCCAGATCATTTCGTGTCGAGGTTTGAAGCAACGCTCCAACCATCGCCAGCCCTGCACCCGCGATAACCGCTAACAATGCTCTAGGTAACCTTAGATCGATCAGTATTCGACTGGTCATATCCGGCGTTGGATCAGTGAAAGAGCTCAGCCCTACAATCACTTCCTTAAAAGACAAAGGGACTGAGCCAAATTGTAAACTCATCATGAAGGCGAGCAGCATGGCAGTGATACCTGTTAGCCATGCTGCTCGATATTTATCAAATAAAATCAAAGGACTACTACTCTTATCAATAACAAGCTTTCATATAACAACCTTCCCGATCACTCAGAAACGAACGCCTCTGCAAGTTTCTCAATGGCATCGATATTGGCAGGCCCAGGGGTGAGTTGTTCATAACGCAGTTTGACATAACGACCAGAAGTGACTGCATTGGTGTATTTCATTAACGGATGGGCTTCGAGGAAACGTTGCAACGAATCCGCACCACTCGCCGATTGGTAATCAAGAAGGATAATCACATCTGGGTTTTCACGAGCGACATTCTCCCAAGAGGTTCGAGCCCAACTTGCTTCCATGTTACCAGTGATATTTTGGCCACCAGCAGCTTCAATCATTGCGTTTGGCATTCCGTACTTACCCGCGGTGAAAGGCTTGTCTTCACCCGAATCAAACAAGAACACTTTTGGGCTCGGCTTACCTGATGCTTTCTGCTTTTCTGCTACTTTTTCAACTCTCTCTTTCCAGCTGCTTACCAAAGCCTCGGCTTCTGCTTGCTTGTCGAAAATAACGCCTAGCTTTTGCATGTCGCCATAAAGCAGATCCATTGTCGCGCCTTCCTTTTGACTCTGGGTATGAATACAGCTTTCAGAAAGTACCAAGGTATCAATCCCGTATGGCTTCAGTGTTTGAGGTGTCACTTCACCACCCACTTTCATTCCGTAATTCCAGCCAGCGAAAAAGAAGTCAGCATCAGCAGCAATCAATGTTTCTAATGAAGGATACTTAGGTGCTAGCTCAGGAATATCTCCTAAACGTTCTTCAAACGAACTCGACATCTTATACCACCCTGTAATACCCGTAACGCCCACCATCTCCTTTTGAAGACCAAGAGCAAACGCCATCTCGGTCATATTGATGTCGTGTACAACCGCACGCGAGGGGCGCTTTTCAATGGTCAGTCGGCTCCCACAGTTATCAACCGTCACTGGGTATTGAGTGCTTGTCGCATGCGCAAAAGAGAAAGGTAAAAGAAACAAAAGACTGGAAATTACAGGCCACTTCATTGGGCTGCTCCTATTAAAGAGTGATTAGAGAGAGTTAAGTGAGTTGAGTAAGTTGATGCAGCTTCAAAATGATGGATGGTGCTGCACAGATTAGGATGATTGAACGTGAGAACGCGCAATCCAAAAACAGGGATCATGTATCGGTCTTGCATCACCGCCTCTGGGGCTGAGAACGCCACCATTTTTTGGCCTGACATCAACAGGACTTTGTCGGCGAATGGCGCTACCAAAGGTAAATCGTGCAGCACCACGACAGACGCAATGCCACGTTGTTTAATTAGGCTCAGAAGTTCAAGACGAGCGAGAGGATCAAGGTGGTTTGTGGGTTCATCTAAGAGTAAAAGCCTCGGCTCTTGTGCAAAGGCGCGAGCAATACTTGCACGTTGCTGTTCACCACCGGACAGCTCACCAAAGCACCGATGGCTTTTGTGAATCAGCCCGACATCTTGCATCGCCTGCTGAACCGCTCGTTTGTGCTCTTTTGCACTACAACAAAATGTATGAGGAGTTCGGCCTAAGCCAACATACTCAGCAACACTCAAACGAGGATCAACATGCTCATGCTGAGTAACCACCGCGACTTGCTTGGCTATCTGCTGCCGCTCAAGGCTTCCAAGTGCAATGCCAGACAACATCAACTCACCCGCGACGGTTTTGTATTCGCCTGTAATGCCTTTCAGCAAACTGGACTTTCCACTTCCATTGGGCCCAATGATGGCAACGCATTCACCGTCGTTCACATCAAATGTCACATCGGAGACGGCCCTCCAGTTAGCCAAGCCATCAGCGCAGAGCCCGCGCACAGACAATACAGGTTTATTCAAATTCCCACCGAACATCCAAAAACAGCACTTATTGTTACGTTATAACATAACAATAAATTAAATGCATAGTTAATAATAGAAATATTAAGACCGCGCTAAGAAGCATTGGAAATGGCAGGACAACTCAATCACCTTGAACAAAGACAGAAGTGCTTACGAAAATTGATTCACTGAGAAAGTTTGATTCAAGGAATTGAGTATTGAGAACGCAGTAAAGAGTTGTAATGCGTTTCTCCATAACTTAAGTGGTTACGAGATGGTCATGAGTCACGTTTATTTGAAACATCAGTAAGTTATATCACTACAAATATGACACTGATCACCCATAAGGTAATCTCGATTCTATATGGTAGCGTCATACTTAAAACCACGATGCAAACATACTGATGAAAAGACACATACTATCAAGCGCCATCCTACTCTCTCTAGCCTTTCCCACCTTTGCAGCTGATGGCGACATACACGATGTCACGATACTGGGTACTTCAGATATCCACGGTCATTTTATGGCGTGGGATTACGCGGCAGATAAACTCAACACTCGTGGTAGCTTGAGCCAAATCGCGACCAAGGTTGGTGAGATCCGCAAAGAGCAATCTAACATTATCCTTGTCGATGCTGGCGACACCATCCAAGGCAACTTCGTAGAAACCTTCAAAGACGAGCCTGTTGATCCAATGATGCTTGGCTTTAATCACATGAAATACGATGTATGGGTTTTAGGTAACCACGAATTCGACTTTGGCCTTAAAACGCTCAACAGAGCCGTTACCCAATTTAAAGGGCAGTCTCTCGGCGGCAACATCAAGAACAAAAACGGAAATCCATTCTTACCGGGTTACACCATTCTAGAACGCGGTGGCATTAAGATCGGTGTGATAGGAATGGATACCCCAATGACGGAGGTTTTTGCGCAAGGTACAAACCGTTTAGAAGGCGTCACTTTCACTAATCCAACCTTGGAAGTGAAGAAAATCGTCAAAGAGATTGATGATCAAGTGGATGCCATCGTATTGGTTGCCCATATGGGGATTGAGAACGAGAATGACATTGCCGACACCGGTGTCACCGACATTGCCAATGTAAACCCAGAGCTTGATGCCATCGTCGCTGGTCACATGCACACTCGCATTGATAAAGCCGTTGTGAATGGCGTTATCATTACTGAACCCGACAAATATGGCCGCGCCTTATCTCGTATTGATCTTCAATTTGAAGAGCGCGATGGCACATTCACTCTCGTTAACAAAGACAGTTTCACCTATAAAATTAAAGGTATCGACTCTGATGAGAACATGGACGACCTATACCAGCCTTATCACAAACAACTCCGAGAAATGGCGAATCGACCTGTCGCTCAGCTTACCGGCGTTGATTTAGTCCCTGAAAATGAAATCCGCGGTATCCCTCAAGTCCACGTTCAAGACACGGGCATCAGTGCGCTATACCAAGAAGCGAGCTTCTTCTATGCCCCCAAAGCCAATGTCATCGCACTTCAAATAGACAACGACAATGCAGAGCTCGATGTTGGCCCAATAAAAGCCAAAGACATCGCGTACAATTACCAATACGCAGGTGGCGAAATCACTGTCTATCAGATGACAGGCAAAGAGTTAAGAACCTACATGGAATGGTCTGCAGGCTACTTCAACTCAGTACAACCTGGCGATGTGACCTACAGCTTTAACCCTGAACGTAGAGCTTCAAAATATTCGACCAATGACTTCTTCGCGGGCGTGACTTATACCATCGACCTCACTCAACCTGCAGGTACCCGCATCACCAACCTCGCGTTTGCTGATGGCACACCGGTTACTGATCAAACCGAAATCCGCATTGGTATGAATAGCTATCGAATGGGTCATCTAACCAAGACAGGCGGTGTGCTAGAAGGTGAATCGTTCCCTGTACTCTTTGATACGGAAGCAGAGTATGGAGAAGAAGCAAGCACGATCCGTAACATGACTATCAAGTATCTTAAAGAAGAAAAGAACGGTCAGTATGAAGGCAAACCTCAACAGCGATGGGCACTTTCGGGGTTAGAGAGCCGTTACAATGAACAACGAGAGATAGTGAAGTCATTGATTAATGATGAAACCATATCAATCCCCACCAGTGACGATGGCCGCTACACAAACATCGCTTCTATCAACGTAAAAGAACTGATGTTCAAATCTGACGAAGCCAAACAAGCAGCCATAACCACACGCGAACAAAAACTGGCGCAAGCTAATGGACAAGAGAGCAAACAGATCAAACGCGAAATCGCTCTGATTGAAGCGCTCAATTAACCCCTGACCTCAACCAATAACGACTTAACGACGCTTAGATCGTGGTTAGGTCGTTGTCGTTCCCATCTTCCAACACCACATCTGTACTGAGCAAAACGGTTGATATTGGTGAATGAGCTGCAAAGGCTAACTGATAGCTGGACAAAAGCTACTTAGAACAGAAGTTCTAAGAAGGTTAGCGTGGATAATGAGAAGTGGTAAGACCTAGGATAACTAGACATTTTCTATCTCCAAGGCACATCACTATTCCTAAAGCTCATTATCAATAGGCTTTCTTTATAGAAAGCCCGTTAAGCAATGTATAAGAATGGGGGTGCCTAAATATCAATGATAGCTATCATTACTGAGCAGCTTTTACTTAGTTTCATACAAACACACGAATTCTTCAAATAGCTGGAGATATTTAGATGACATGAACAAAAAGCATGCTTAATGACTAATTATTAGACTACCTTTAAAGTGTGATTTAGCGCAATAACTGCTGTATTTAACGTAATTACTGCTATATTTACAGCAGTAATTGACGGATATACAACGATTTACATTGCCGAGTCCGTCAGGTATGGGGTAGTATAGCCACATTAAGTACGTCTGAAATATGATTACGTCAACTATTAAGGAGTTTGCCATGCCAGAATGGTTTATAGATGCAACACGCGGTAAAGAACTTTCTCCTGCTGAACTTCGCGAAGTAACTAATGAAGTGGTTCGTACTGCTAATAATTGTAGCGAAGAGGCTAAAAGCCTAACTCCAACTGAGGATGACCGTCAGCGTCGCTACTCAATGTAATTAATTCGAACATATTCATCAAAGCGACTTTTTAGTCGCTTTTTTTGTACAAGGAATTCAATGAAACCCCCATTTTTCATATCTCTATTCGATACAACCAAATATAAGTTTACACTGAGTAATCTCATACGAGAATCTGTTGATTTAGAATTGGCCGATGTCACTCAAAAAATGCAGCTAGATGCTATAGCGTGCACTCTTGAAGAGCTAGGCACTAAGATCATGGTTTGTGAAATTGATTATGTAGATAGGGGATATTTAGATGATTACCTTAATTACTATGTAGGTAGTCATGCACCAACACCAAAGACATGTTCTAGAATTCACTTCTTCGCCGGCGATGATAACTATTTAAATTTTGGCTATGAAGACTTCGAAAAGATCATCTCTGGAGAAGGGGATGAATCCAAGTTAGGTGAATATTTAGGCTTCATGGTAGTTAAACCTATCCCTATGACTTTTATAGGCCGAACATGCCTAAGAATTCCTCCCAAATTTAATAACCAGAATACTCGTATTATTTCGAGAGAATATACTGCAGACCTGTTTGGCATGAAAAGGACGTTCAGTTCACTAGCATTTCAGGAGCAAGATAGGGTCACGTCGGCGTGCACTTCCGCTTCAATTTGGTGTTTACTACACGCTTTAGGCAAAAAAAAGGTCGTCAGTCCTGCAAGAATTACGCTTGCAGCAACTGAGGAAAATAAGGTCATTAATAGTTTTCCATGCTCAGGTTTAAATTCTACAGAGATAGAACGTGCTCTAGAACACTTTGGTCTGAAACAGTGGTTTGTCAGATCTGATTCTGAAAATTCAGTAAACCAAACTCAGATATCATCGTATGTAAAAGCTTATATTGATAGTGATATCCCTCTAATTTTAGGCGGTGAATGGTCAAGCCTAAGTGAAAATGCCTCATATAAGGTTGAGGGCGATCATGCTGTCACCATTATTGGCTATCAAACTAACGAACAAAATGATTTAGAAAAGCTTATCGTACTGGATGATCGTAGAGGGCCGTACACTGTTTTACGCTTCGTAAACAGTTTTTCAGCTAAAGTTGGAGTAACGCCTCGCACAGTTCTCGTTACAGAAGACCAATACTTGCAGATAGATGATCCGCACCAGAAGTTTTGGA
>NZ_AJZM02000135.1 GCF_000272405.2 Vibrio tasmaniensis 1F-187 | reverse complement strand
CTCAACGACCAACCCATTCGATTTGAGCAAACCATTAGTATTAAATTGGTTCGGTTCAATGCGGAAACTGGTGACATTATCACTTTGATTGGTGAACTGAATTGTCTCAGTTTGACTCACAGGCACGGTGCTTGCTGCCGAGCCATCGGTTAGATTAGATTCTGATAGCGTGACGCTAGGAATAGTATTGATGATTGGAATA
>NZ_AJZM02000134.1:2100-17702 GCF_000272405.2 Vibrio tasmaniensis 1F-187 | reverse complement strand
GCGGGCGCAGTTCTGGCGTTGATTTTCAGTAGCCTGTTTATGGGATATTCGATTCACTCCTTGAGCCCGTGGGTTGCGTTTTTGGGCAGTGCGATTGCACTGTGTTTATTGTTACTTCTTGGCAAGAAGCACCAGTTTGCGCCGTCTATTTTAATCCTGACTGGTATCTCGCTCACCGCAATGCTAGAAGCTTTGGTGCAATTCTCTTTAACGCGAGTGGGTGAGGGGAAATACACTTTATTGGCTTGGTTAGCGGGGTCTACCTATCGTGTTGAACCTGAATCAGCAATGATTTTGGCCATGGTGATAACGGCTTCTATCGGGGCTGCTTTACTGTTGAGTCGTTGGGTGACCTTAATTGCGACTGGACGTCAGTTCGCGAGTGCCAGAGGGTTAAATATCAATCTCGCCTACGTGGCATTGTTGTGTATTGTTGCGATCTTATGCTCGGTCGTGACAACCACCATGGGGCCAGTCGCATTTGTCGGCTTGTTAGCTCCGCATATCGCTGCAATGATGGGGGCTCGCTTGGTTCGAGAGCAGATCATCTTGTCGTTTTTAATTGGTGCTGCTCTCATGCTATTTGCAGACTGGTTAGGGCAAGTGGTGGTGTTCCCAGCGCAGCTTGCAGCAGGGACGTTAGTTTCAATTATTGGTGGCAGTTATTTCATCTTCTTGTTACTGAAATCTCGAAGAACATAGGTTCTGTCAAAACAGAGAGCCCTTGATTATCAAAGCTACTGGCAATAAAAGCTACGAATGAAAAGCAGTGAATGGAGCGAACCATCACTGCTTTTTTATTGATGTCGTTTGTGTAAGGGGGAGGTGTTAAGCAACACAGGTCTCGCTTCTTAATGTGCAAGTTTGGCATATGTTAATAAAATGTATAATCTAAAGGTCTGACCACTCATAAGGTAGCCACCATGCCAAACCTCGATCGTATCACTTGTTCCATTGATGAAAACCAAATTGCCACCGTTGTGCTGAATAGACCCGATAAGCTCAACGCTATTGATATGGCGATGTTTGAAGGCGTCGATAATATGATCAGAGAACTCAAAAAGAATAACGAGATTCGCGCTGTGATAGTGAAAGGTAATGGTACGGATTTTTGTTCAGGGCTCGATGTTAAATCGTTATTGAACAGTAAAGTTGGAGCGATGAAGCTTTTGTTCAAATGGTTGCCGACGTTGCCAAATGCGGCTCAGTATTTTTCTATTGGTTGGCGAGAGATCCCTTGCCCTGTCATTTTTGCGATTCACGGGCGTTGTTGGGGAGGTGGGCTTCAATTAGCCAGTGGTGGCGATTTTAGAATCGCTAGCCCAGATGCGAACTTCTCGATATTGGAAGCGAAGTGGGGGTTGATTCCTGACATGGGAGGCGCCATCGCATTTCGCGAGCTGATGCGTAAAGATCACACCTTAGAAATGGCAATGACGGCCAAAGTGCTCGACAGCCAAACCGCTAAGGAATATGGCTTGGTGACTAAAATCGCCGAAGATCCTTACGCTGAAGCTTATGCGTTGGCACTTGAGTGCGCGAATCGTTCGCCAGATGTCGTCGCAGCTAATAAGAAACTCTACAACAAGACTTGGTGGTCCAGTCCTGGGTTCGCCTTATTTTACGAGACTTGGTATCAAATAAAGGTAGGGCTAGGTAAGAACAGAGCAATTGCTGCTCAACGTGAAATTCATCGAGACAAGCCGCGTCCATACGTCGCTAGAAAGTTCAAATAACGCTTGTAAAGTAATAACGGGTATTCCCATTGTTTATAGGGCTTTGCGGTAACCTTAGATCAATTTAATGTCTAAGGCTAAATGAGCAATCTGATGAACAAAACTTTTACTTACTCGCTAGCTGCCACCGCAATTTTTACAAGTTTAAATGCTTTCGCAAGTGGTCTATTTTTACAAGAAGCTGTCGTCGCCAATGCCGGTACAACTGGTGCCGGTGACGGTGTTTACTCTCGTTCAGCTGCTGCGATGTGGACCAACCCAGCAACCATGTCTCACATGGGCGAAAGCAAAACGACTATCAATACCATGGCGTTTGACCTTGAGATGAAATATCAAGACAACCAAGACTCTAGCGGTGATGGTAAAGGCCATTCAGTGTTGCCTTCATTTGGTGCTTTCCACGCGCATCAAGTAACAGAACAACTGCACCTTGGTATAGCACTTGGCGCTGTCGGTGGCTCAAGCCTTGATTACGGTAGCGATTGGGCAGGTGCAGCCCTTCTAGAAGAAATTACTCTGACCGCAATGCAAGTGAATCCATCACTGAGTTATAAGCTGAATGACCAATGGTCTGTTGGCGCAGGTATTCAATTGAGTTGGGCTGCATTACAACAGTCAACATCTGCGTTGACCGTCAAACAAGACACAGATTGGGCATACGGCTATAACCTTGGCGTGATGTATACCCCGACAGATAAGCTTAAGTTGGGTGCGAGTTACCGTTCGAAGCTAGAACATGAGTTCAATAATGACGTAAAAGGTCCAACAAATATCGGACTACTGAACTCTTTATCTACAGATATTGTAGTTCCAGAAATTATTGACTTAAGTGCGAGCTATGCGTTGAACCAACAGCTTGACCTGTTGGCGAGTATTCAGTTGCACCGTTGGAGTGAGTGGGATACTACTGTTCTCGATTTTGGAACCCAAATAGGGGGGCTCCAGATCGATCGTGACTGGGATGATGTTTGGAAATTTGCGGTTGGTGCTGATTATCAACTTAACTCAGATTGGCGTCTAAAAGCTGGCTTCTCTTACGAAACATCACCACAAGACGATCCGTCAATGCAATGGGTTGACCTCCCTGTAGGCGAACAGTACCGCTACTCTGTAGGTGCTTCAACGTATTGGGATGATATCTTGATCGATGTGTTCTACGAATACGCGGACTTAGGTTCGGTTGAGATGAATCGTGATGGACCTACAGGGCGCAACTTGCTCAATGGTTCTTTCGATGGCCGTATCCACTTTGTTGGCGTTAGTGCGACCTTCTAATGACATTACGTACTTTATTACTTGTTGCTGCTGCAACGTTCGGGTCGATGGGGGCTTTTGCTGAAGAGAAGCACCCTGATGATCCGACTAAAATCGTGACCAAAGCGGGCGTTGCTTATAACGAAGATTTGCAGTTCTCAGGCTCTATCGGTTTAGATGAAGCGCGAATGATCAACGCTCGTGTCAATGCGGACGGCGAAGAGTGGCGATTAGGCGGTTCATGGCTGTTGCCTATGGGTATCGTGAATTTCAACTTTAGCCGTTCTGAATATGATAACGATGCTTATAAGAACAACTACAGTATTGGCACATTTATACCACTGAGCTATTTCGATATTGAGCCGTTCGGTTGGCAAATCTTCCCAATGGCTGGTTACAGCTACAACGATGGTGAAGTAGCCGTATTCGATGATGAGAATGTGGGTTCTGATTATGTATTGATGCCGAGCTCGACACATGGTGGTTATATCGGAGCGTTTGGCTTAAAAACGATAACCGATGAATGGTCTATCATGGGCTTTGGTGGTGGTTCAATGGGTTCTGACGATTACTCTGGCTATTGGACTGGCGTTGGTGCGAGTTATAAATTGAGTGATGCTCAATCATTCAATTTCTTCACAATTTTTGCTGAGGATGATTTTGGAGAGAACAACAGTGTTGGTGCATCTTACACCTATGAGTTTAAATAGCTGTTAGCAGGCAGCAATTCGCAGGTGGACACCTCTCGTAAGAACCATTAACTTAGTCCAGATTAAATTGAACAAAGTCGCTTATTAAAACTGAGCGACTTGCTTTTATTCTATTTCCCAATCTTTTTTATCTCTTTCTGCTGCTTTCTATCTCTTTCTCATGTGAGAGTACTGCTCTCTTAATCTAGATTAAGTTTTCCTCGCCTTATTCTCTGTACTATCCGCATAAATCAACGCCCATTCAGTAATGGACAAAAGAGAGTCACTTTGTGAATAAGAAGTGGTTCTCTTTTGTCTTTTAAAATGGGCAAACATAATAAAGATTTAATGAGGATAAGACTTGAGCACTTTGTTTACAGAAACCCACATTGGCAAGATGACACTAAAGAACCGCTTCATTAGAAGTGCAACGTGGGAAAATATGGCTACCGAAGACGGGCATATGACAGATAAACTGTACGCTATCTATGAAGAGCTGGCTCAAGGTGAAGTCGGCCTGATCGTGACGGGTTACGCGAACATCGTTGAAGAAGAAAAGCCGAATGCGGGCATGATGGGTATGTATAACGACTCATTCATCGAAGAGTATCAGAAGCTGACTCAGCTGGTGCACGACAACGACTCTAAAATCGTGATGCAGTTGGCTTATGGTGGCACCAAAACCACACATGATCTTGGTGAACGAGTCATCTACGCACCAAGTGAGGTTCCAGAAAAAGGAACTCAAACACTAGGCAAAGCGATGACCAAACGCGAGATCGACTACATTGTTGATGCCTTTGCTCAAGCGTCATTAAGAGCACAGAAGTCAAGTTTTGATGGCGTTGAAATTCATGCCGCTCACACTTACCTGATTAACCAATTTCTAAGCCCTTATTACAACCAACGTGAAGATGAATACGGCGGTAGCTTAGAAAACCGCATGAGATTTTTGTTAGAGATCTATACCGCGACACGTAAGCTGGTGGGTGATGATTTCCCTATCTTAGTTAAGCTCACGGCATCCGAGTTTTTTGAAGGTGGCGTCACCTTTGAGGAAACACGTATTGTCTGTAAAAAGCTTGAACAAGTGGGTGTGGATGGCATTGTCGTGTCAGGCAATATTCATGGCAAAGCAGACACTATGATTGGCGAGTCGCACGATGGTTTTACCATTCAAGCTGAAGGCTATTTCCATGAGTATGGTCACGCGATCAGCCAAGACGTTAATATCCCGGTGATCACGGTTGGCGGCCTAACGGATTTTGATGCTATAGAAGCGATTGCAAACAACACGGGCATTGAGTACTTCGCGCTTTCAAGACCGCTGCTTTCTGAACCCCATTTAGTTAAGCGCTGGAAGGAAGGGGATAGAAGCCCTGTTGAATGCGAACGATGCTCTAAGTGTCGTACTAAGCGCGGTAATTTTTGCGTGGTGAATAAAGACAGAAAAGTACAGCTTGCACGTATGTAGTCGCTGAGCCCAACTCCAAGCGTGAGCCGAAATTTATAGCCGAGTCTAAGTTTGAGCCTGTGTAATCGCGCAGGCTCTTGTTCATGCCGTATTCTACGAAACGAAATTTGAAACCTTAGTAATCACATCTTCCTGTCAAATGGGTGCGACTAAACAGATACACTACGCCTGTAAATTATCCAACCAAGTTATCGATAAAAACTGGACAAACTTTGAAACTACTTCCTCTTCTTAAGCAACCTCGAATCCACTGACGTCTCTTTAGTTTTAGCGACATTGCTATGATTTAAGCGTGATACTCACTATTCATCCCAGTGAACCCTGTGTTTATAGGGCGTTAGTTTGTGCACCTTGGATTTGCATCGTCGAACATTTTGATAGTTAACGAATAAAACTAAATAGATCATTCAGAGGTAAAAATGCAAAAGAAGCATTGGTCCAAATTCGAGTTGCTGCATGAAGTCGTAACCAACCCCAATATTCATGTAAAAGGTCAACACAGTTATTACAGCGATTGCTGGGATAATGGTTTTGAACAATCGGTAGTGCGTTATTTACACGGCGACGAAGTCAGCCGCCAGTGGGAGCCACGATGGAAAATCGACGAACTCTATATCGGCGATTATGTCTGTATTGGCGCAGAGGTCGTGATTTTGATGGGGGGCAACCATACCCACAGAGTTGATTGGTTTTCGCTGTATCCATTTATGGATGTCATCGACGATGCCTACATTGGCAAAGGTGACACTCACATTGAAGATGGGGTGTGGTTAGGCATGCGAGCGATGGTTATGCCCGGTGTGACGATTGGCGAAGGCGCTGTAGTTGCAGCGAATAGTGTGGTGACTAAAGACGTCGCACCCTACAGCATTGTCGGTGGTTCTCCAGCTAAAGTCGTCAAATACCGCTTTGATGAGTCCGTTATTGACGAGCTCATTTCATTCAAAATATACGAGTGGCCCTCAGATAAATTTGAAGCGCTGAAACCGTATTTATGTAACTCAGACTTTTCAAAGTTAAAGCAGGCGATAACGGATTACGACAATTGTTTGTAAGGAGCGCTTGTAACGAGCATTTGTAAGGTGCGTTTTTAAGGTACGGGTATAGCCACAGATTTGTGTAGAAAGATCTGTGTCATATTTATATTGAAAAACACGTTAAATCAGTCCGTTACCTTGCAATACTCAACATGGTGTACCAATCTTATTTCATAAGCATGGATAAGGATTGTGTATGCCCGCAAGTTCAATGAAAAACAAAGGGGTGGTGGGGAAAGTCCTACTGCCTTCTTTACTCATAAATCTTCTCTCTCTCGCCGTTCCGTTAACGGTTTTACAAATTTACGATCGTATTTTACCTAACCAAAGTTACGGTACTGCCACTTTGTTGTTGGCGGGTGCAGCGTTGGCTGTTGCCATGGAAGCATTGATCCGGTTTGTGCGTACTTGGCTTTTGTCAGCCGCGGCCAGCAATACCGAGAAAGCGACCTATCAAACCTTGGTTGAAAGAGTAACAACGGCTTCATCAGGCCATCTCCGCCAAATTGGTGTTGGCGGCGTGGAAGAGGGGCTTGGTTCTGTATCCAAAGTCAAAGATTGGTATTCCGGTGGTGTGATTGCAGGCTTTATTGATTTGCCTTTTGCCTTGTTCTTCTTGGGCTTGGTGGCTTACATCGGCGGTGAGCTGGTGGCGATACCTTTGGCAGTTTGGCTGATTACTCTCGGAATCGTTTGGTTATCTTCTATTCGCGTTAAAAGCTTAAGTGAAGAAGCTTCCCAAGATGAGCAGGAGCGAAAAGCGTTCTTGATTTTACTGAGCCAAACCATTCAGGGAATCAAACGCCAGGCTGTTGAGTCTCGAATCTTCAATCAGTTTAAATCCCTCAATAATGTTCGCTCTCAGTCTAAAGCGAGAGAAGAAGAACAGAACGCCTTCGCCCAAGAATGTATTCAGCTTGCTGCATTAGCCACGTCAGTTTTACTCGTGATCACTGGCAGCTTATGGGTGTTGGATGGTCAGTTAACTACTGGTGGCTTGGCAGCATGTTCTATCTTATCTGGCAGAGCGGTTGCGCCTTTGAGTGCTCTGGTTGGGGTTAGAATCAAGCTTAATTCAATACACAGTGCCAATCAGGCAATAGAAAAATTGAGTGACTTATCACTATCGGAATCTTCAGATTCTGAGCATGCTGAGAACCACTTATCTGACTTTGATACGTTGGAAATCAAGCAAGCGACCGTTGAAAGGTATGGTGAACTCTCTCATGCAGATGTGACACTGAATAAAGGTGAGTTGGTATTGTTAGAGAGTGAAGATCGCCACACCAACAGTCATTTATTGTCGTCGATTGCAGGTATTGATGATCTAAAAGCGGGTGAGTGCTTCATTAACGGAGCTGCAGTTTCAATCGCATCCGTAACCAATATTGTGGCCTACTGTGGCGTTAAAGGGCAGTTGGTGTCGGGTACTATTCTCGACAACTTGTGTGGCTTTGACCCTGAGAAAACGCAAAGCGCCAGTGACTATGCAAAGCGTTTGGGTTTAACCAAAGAGATTACTCGATTACCCGATGGGCTCGAGACACAAATTGGCCATACGAGTGCTTCTTTGTTGAGTATGGGTAACGTGAAAATGCTCAATATCGCGGCTCAATTGGCAAGTGATAAACCCATAATCATGTTGGAAAGGCCGGATTCTTCACTTGATTTAGACGCCCTTGGGAATCTAGCTAAGGTGTTGGAAGAAGAAGTAACGGCAGGACGCACGATACTGATGGTGAGCTACCATTCGAAGCTTCGCGAATTGGCTAATCGAATCATTACAGTGGAAAGTCGAGCTATTACGGTCGACAGCGAGAGCAACCAGGAGGCTATCGTATGAATCGTTTAGATATTGGTAACCCTTCAGGTACGAACAACCGTGCAGATACCAGCGGTCGACAAGAGGTGATGAATCATTTAGAAACCGAGAGCCTTTCCGTTCTTAAGCAGTTGGAAGTTAATGCTAATATCCAGTTGTTCGCACATCAATGGGTCGATGAAAATGGCATTGAATCAATCGACGATATGTTTGCCTTGTTAGACAGGCTTGCACTGCCTTATCGCTTGGTTGCCAACCTAGATGAAGTTGGTGAACATAAATTGGTCTTACTGGTACTTGGTGAACATGAGCTGGTCTCTGGTCATTTAGAATCCAAGCAATTTGTTGCCTTTAATGCCAATGACGACATCACCGATATCCCTCAGTTTTGTATTGTTATCGAAGGGCCACCATTAGAGAAGGCCTCTCCTGATTGGGTTGGCGAAAGGTTACATGCGTTTCGTCCCATCATTCCTAAATTGTTATTGGTCAGCTTTATCACTAACTTATTTGCGCTTGCTGTTCCCTTCATCACGATGTCGATTTATGACCATGTGATTGGTGGTGATGCAGGGCATGAGTTGCAAGGTATCGCCATTGGCGCGGCGTTGTTGTTTGTGATGATGGGTTGGTTGAGAACATTACGTAGCCGAGTGTTTGCTTCAGTTTCCAACCGAGTAAGTCGTGAGATTTCTCAATCCCTCGTGCAGCGTCTGCTTCGTAATAGCTATGCTCAAAATCAGCAAACAGCTTCTTCTAGTCAGCAAAACCAAGTGATGCTGTCAGAGCGTATTTCAGGTGTGCTATCGGGGCCATTAGGAAATGCGTTATTTGACCTACCATTCATTCTTATTTTTGTACTTGCGATAGGTGTTTTAGGCGGGTGGTTGGTACTGGTTCCAGTCGTCTCTTTAATCCTTTATTACTTGCTAGCAAAACGCTCGATACGCTCTAGCAGCAAGCGCTCTATGCAATCGACAGTGGCAGGTACGAATCGTCAAAACATGACTAATGAGCTGTCATCCAAGCTTGCCTTTATTCGCAGTGCTGGATTCTCAGAGCACTGGATTCAACGTTTCAAAAAGGCCAATCTTCTTGCTTCAACAGTGACCTTTAATCAATCGGTTCTCCAGAGCCGGTACACCTCGATTTACTATTTCATTGGTGTGGGGTCGACACTCGCCGTGATGGGGTTAGGAATAGGACTTATTTTTGAACAAGTGATGACGCCCGGTGGTTTGATTGCTTCAATGATGTTGATATCTAAGGTGACTGGCCCAGCTCAGGTGTTGGCAAACAGCGCTATGCGTTTTAATAGCTTTAATCAATCCAAGCTGCAAGTGAACCGTATTTTGTCTCAGCCGTCTGAGCGTGAATTCAGTTACCAGCATCACCCGTTACCTGTGGTAGCGCCTAACTTGAAATTAGACCAAGTGACACTGCGCTATCCCAAACAGAGTCGCCCGGCCTTGAACGGTGTGAGTTTTGATATTGAAGCCGGTGAAATTGTCGCGATTACCGGCCCTTCTGGGAGCGGTAAATCAACATTAATTGAAGTGCTGTCTGGCTTGCAGCCTATCCAAAATGGCATGGTCGAGCTTGAAGGCGTTAACCTCGTTCAATACGATCCGCAGCTTTATCGCCACTGGTGTTTTATTCGAGCCGCATATCCTGATTTGCTTACGCTGAGTATTCGAGAGTGGCTAAACGACGGTCACAAAGTCGAAGATAAGAAAATGATATCTGCAATTGAAATGGTGGGCGGAAAGCGTTGGTTCGAGACATTATCAGGTGGGCTCGATACTTCCATCAGCAGTATTCAGCCGGACAGCCTTTTTGACATGTTGTCTGGCAGCGTCGCGCAGATCCTCATTGATGCAAAAGCGCTGGTTTATGACTCCCCAATGTTCTTAATGGATAATCCTGTGCCTGATGCTCACCCAAATGCTAAACGTATATTTGGTGAGTTTGTGCAGTCGAAAAAAGGAAAAGCAACGGTGATTTACACGTCCCACGATCCGGATTTAATCAAGCTTGCCGATAAAGTGGTGGTATTAAATGAAGGTGCAGTGGTTTATGCCGGTCCATTAGAGCCGGAGCAGTCTTCGAAGCAGGAACAGCCTTCAGAGCCTCAAGCTTCTCAAGAACCGCAGTTATCTGAGCAACCGTTATCTCAAGAGCTACAGCCGTCAACTCAAGAGGCGTCTGCTCAAAAAAATGCAGCCCAACAAGAACAATCAAAGTCTAAGCAAGGAGTCGCTAATGACTAAACAATCTATCGAGAAGGGCAAGCGCTACGGTGAACTTGTTGAATCACAAAATACGGCTCGTACATTGGCGCTGGCCACATGGTCGGTTGCCTTATGTGTTATTGCTTTTGCCACTTGGTCTGTAGTCACTCAAGTTGATGAAATCGCCAAAGCCAAAGGTGCTGTGATTCCGGAAGGCGAGAAGCAAGTATTACAAAGCGCGATTGGCGGGAAGTTAAAGCAAATTCTCGTTAAAGAAGGGCAGTTGGTTGAGAAAGGCCAGCCGCTTGTTGAGTTTGATGCCACTTTCCAGCGTACCGCCCTTGAAGAGCTAAAGTCCCAACAAGTGACGCTTCTAGCCAGTGTGGAACGTATGAATGCGCTGCTTGAGCAGCGTGAGCCTAACCTTGCTGAGTTTGAGGTCGATTACCCAGAGATCGTCAGCCAACAAAAAGCGCAGCTGAACGCGCAAAAAGCCCTCTACTTCCAAAAGCGTGTGGTGCTTGAGAAAGAGAGCGAACAAATTGCAGAGCAGCTTCGTAGTGTAGAAAAGGCCTTGCCGAGTTATGAGAAAGAGTTGAATGCGACTAAGCAAGAGTTGAATATACTAGAAAAGGGTTATAAATCGGGCAACATTTCACGCTTACGTGTGCTTGAAATGCGTCAAAAACTGGCCAGTATTGAGCAGAAAATTGAAGAAGCTCGTGGCAAGAAGTCGGTATTGATTAGACAAGCTGACAGTAATGACCAAAAAATCATACAGCTTCTGGCCGAGGCGAAAGCTAAAGTGAGCGATGATCGTTCTAAAGCCGTCTCTGACTTGTCAGCCCTGAACGCCAGAGTACGTTCAAGCCAAGCGAAACTGACCAACACCATGTTAGTGTCGCCGCTACAAGGTTTGGTGCAAAGCCTGCCAAGTACAAAGAACGGAGGTGTTATTCAGCCGGGTGGCACTGTGGTTGAAATTGTTCCTGTTGGTGGGAAAGCCGACTTTAAAGCTCGTTTGTCGCCAAGAGATATTGGTTTTGTGAGTGTAGGGCAGCCGACTCGTATCAAGATTGATGCGTTTGATTACAGCCGCTTTGGGGCGCTAAAAGGGGCGGTTGAGAGTATTTCACCGACCACAAGTCAAAGCGAGCGTGGCGAGATCTATTATGAAGTCGTCGTCTCGGTGGATGTTCCCTATTTCCGTGATAATCCTGAGAGCTTTTCTATCTTGCCAGGTATGACGGGCGAGGTAGATATTACAACCGGTGAGAAGTCAGTATTCCAGTATTTATGGAAACCGATTTATACCAACGTGAGTGTCGCGTTTGGGGAGCGTTAGTTTGTTTTATAGTTAAAAGTTATAACTGAAATTTAAAAGAGAATAGAAATAAAAAGGAACACTAAATAGTGTTCCTTTTTTGGTTTTAGTGATTGGCATTTTATGCGTTAACTATTTGGATCAATGTCCGGTAACCCATCGATATCGTTGTGGTGATGGTGCTCATCATCTTGGTTATGGTTGATGTTCGCATCATGGTGTTCCAACGCGTCTGACATATCCAAGTGCGCTTGGTCATGTGTTGTTGCATCTTGTTGGTCGACTTGTGCAAGTACGATATCCATATCCGCAGGTTGATCGTGAACCGTTGTCGATGTCGCATCGGGTTTGATGCCCAATGCATCCAGATAAGCTGCTGCACCATGGTGGCTGGTTTTCTGTTCGGGTTCTTGATGGGTCTGCTGGGTTAAATCCAGATTACTATCATCGCTTAGTGTGACCGTAAAGTCGGCTTGCGAAGCCATGTCTGGCTCGTCATGTTGAACAGGAGGCGGTGGTGGTGGAGCAGGGTGTGATGTATGGACGACAGGAGTGATTGTCATATCAACCACTTCAGTTCCAACTGTCAGCTTTCCACTATTTCCTGGCCCATGACTGAGTATCTGGATATTCACATGGGCGACAACTTCATCTTGATTTGTCCCTTGCAATGCCACTTCAAATTTATCTTCATGTTGACCTATACCAGAAGCGCTGCCATGAGGGCCCGTGTGAACTTGGGCTTGCTCTTGATAATGTAAATGACCGGTCTGAGGATCAATAGTTAATGTCCCGTATTGGCCATGATGACTAGTGACGTACTGTCCATTAGGTAAATGGATTCGCCAACCGCTTTGTGCTGTTGGTACCGGAGTTAAAGATGGTAACAGTGGTGGTACCCCAAGTGTGCCAGACACTTGGTGGCTTCCCGATGGTGGTCTGACAATGATAGGTTCAGGAATAGCGCTTGCAGCGAAACCTTGGCTACCTGCGGTATTACCGTGTTCGTCAGTCATTGTTGCTTGTACATTAGAACCGGGATGAACTTCAATTTGTATTCCATGCTGCAGAGTATGAGCATCTAATACATGATCTTGTCCGTTAACGACAAGATGCTCTCCGATTTTGGCATCACCAGGAGGCGTAACGGTTGCTGTGATCGTGTTTGCTTGTCCTCGGGCGATTTCAGCTTTGCTGTATAAGTTGTCTGCCCCTGCGTTTTCAAAGGTAATCGTAGGAACGCTAACCTGTGTATCAACTTGGTAAGTAACATCTGCAGTGGCATGAGCGCTATTACCTGCGGTATCTGTTACCGCTACTGATGCCTCTATTTTTTGGTCAGCATCGGCAATGAGTTCACTGCCAGGTACGGCAATTGAATAGTGTCCTTTTGCATCGACCACGCCAGTATGCTGTGTCCCATTTACATCTAAAGTCACAATGTCGCCTGCATTATAATCGCCAGAAACGGATCCGGTGATGTCAATGGAGCTGTTGGATTCTTGAGCATTAATCACATTGTCGGCGGTAATTGGGTCTGTTTGAATACCGACGTGTACTTGTGTATCTATATGGACGGAAAGAAGCGAAGATGTAGCCGGTAGCACTGATGAAGGAGCCAATGCTTTGGCGGATAGATTATGATCGCCATTCGGTAAGCTGCTTACTACAACGTTATATTGGCCAGAAGCATCTGATACCGCGTGTCCAACGGGTGTTGAACCATCGTAAATAGTGACTTTCGAGAATGGAATATCAGTGTGTCCGGTAATCGTTGGCGTAGTGTCGTTGGTAAGATTGTCAGTGTTCGACGAACCCGAGTCACTCGTTGATGCCAAATCCAATGTCACCGAGTTGGTTGGCGCTACGTTGGTGACCATTTGCACGGTTGGTAGTGTCGTTGTAACCGTAGGTTGTTGAGGTACTGTGGTTGATATGACTAGGCCACCCGTTGGTGACATGGTGACATGTCCCGAGGCATCAAAGGTGATGAATTTCGAATCTTCAGTATGGCCGTCACTGACTTTTACTTCGAATACATCGACACCATGATAGGAGTTGGTGGCAGAGTTATAACTCATCCCTGTGATAGACGTATTTGGTGTGTAGACGTAGTCACCAGTATTTGGATCGACCGACAATGAACCGAATTGCCCTGTTGAGCTGACGACAGAGAACATATGAGTGTCATTAACGTCTACATCTGTCTCTGTTAATGTACCTGCTGTTGATGATGTCTGGTTAACGCCGAGAATCGGTGCGTCATTGGTTCCGGTAATAGTGACCACGATGTCATGGTGCGTACCATCTGCAGATTGAACCGTAATGGTTTCAGTGTCTGTCTGACCTTCGCCAAGCTGTTGAACGATTGGGTGTTTGTTGTAAAGGTCGTAAGTCCAGTGACCATTACTATCAATGTGTGCATGCCCATAACCTTTACTTCCTACTATCCCAGCACCACCTTGAACGGCAATAAAGCCTGTAGTTCCATCTGGATCGCTAGATGTCAACGTACCTGACGCTTGAAGTGTCATGTCTTCTTGACCTACCCCTGTGGAATCGCCTCCGAATGTTGCTGGGTCGGCGGCATTAGCAATGTTAATGAATATTGACCCTTCTTTTGAATCAGCTTGGCCATCGTTTGCGGTAAATTGCACCGCACCCAGCCCGCTGACACCAGAACTAAAATAGTTGTGAGTTGGGGTGAAGATGAGTGATGAAACATCGGAGGCGCTGACGTCATCACCAACATTCACTGTGGTGCCATTCAGCGATAACACGCCATGGGCGACATTGGTAATCGTGATGTGGTTTAACGCATCTCCATCAATATCAGAGTATTTAAAGTCTGCGGTGGTGAACGCATGAGGCTTATCTTCTAAAGAACTAATAAAACTCGATCCAACGATAGGTGCATCATTGACTGCATTGACATCCACTACCATCGTTGCACTTGCTGAATCTTGATGGCCATCATTTGCAGTAAATGTAAATTGCGCATAGTTTGCACCATTTTCATTACTGATTGGCGTGAAGGTTAAATGACCTGCGTCTAAGTCTGCCTTACTGATTTGCTGGTTGGCGGTTACGGCATTACCGTTTAAGAGTAATAATCCATGACTCGGTATGCTGCTAATAGTCACGAACTGCAGGGCGTCACCATCTTGATCACTGTAACCAAATTCACTGGTTGTAAAGGTTCTGGTGATGTCTTCATTTGTAGAAACGGTTTGCGCTGTAACCGTTGGCGCATGTTGCAGGGGAGGGGTGACTTCAATAGAGAGAGAATTTTGAGAAGAGTCTCCTATTGGGTTACCGCCATCATCGCCGACGCGATAAACCATACTTGGCACTTTACCTGTAAAGCCAGCTTCCGGGGTGAAGGTATAATGACCATTCGCTTCGATCGCGAGTGTACCGATACCGGCCATAGTATGTGGTTGCCCCGGCCTTACCGCGACATAACCTGACACCGGGTCTTTTATTTGAATATCTTGCAACACCAGATGTGCGTTGGAATCGGTGTCTGTTGCTGCACCGCTCAATCCTTGATCCGTCCCAGAGCCAGTAAGTAGATTCCCTTCAACTGGACCACTATGTTGAACACCAGAATCACTGAGGCTGTGTAGAACAGGATCATCGGTGGTCCCATTAATCGTGACGGTTATTGAATGCTTGGTACCATCTTTTGATGTGACTTCAATGCTATCTGTGAGTGTTTGTCCATTGTCTAAGTCTTGAATCTGCGTACTCTTGTTGTCTGCTTTATAAACCCATGTCCCAGTACTAGTGATGTCGAAATGACCGTAGGTTCCATCCAGAGATATTTTCGGTTGCCCCTTAAGATCTAATGCAGCTTCGCCATGACCATCAGCGTCAGATACAATCAGGTGCCCATGACAAGAAAGGGCATCTGGAATAGTTGCTGACCCCGTGATATGCGCGTTGTGGTGAATGTTTGTATCTTCTTTTATGCTGCTGGAGTCACCGGCAAATGTGGCGACATCATTAACAGCAGCAAGAGACGTGTTTGCG
>NZ_AJZM02000134.1:0-2090 GCF_000272405.2 Vibrio tasmaniensis 1F-187 | reverse complement strand
GTTGTAGTCTTTGGTTGGAGTAAAGGTATAAGTACCATCTTTGTTATCGACAACAGACCCGTGATCGACTAACAGATTCTCAATGGAAAGCTTACCTGCGTCATTGGCATCCACGTCGACAGTATTGGCTAATAAATCAGCTTTGGTGAAAGTAAGAGCTGTATCTTCTGTGCCTGTGGAAAGTGTTACTTCAGAACTGATATAAGGTCTATCATTATCACCATGAATGGTAATGACTATGTCTTGCGCAGTACCATCTTTAGAATAAATGGTAATCGTATCTGTTAATTCTTGCCCATCGCCTAATTGATCGATCTTTGTGGCTACGTTTTGTTGGTTACTACCAACGGTAACCTTATAATGCCAATTACCATCGGCATTTAGTATTAATTGACCATAAGTGCCATGGTAGGAGTAGCCTACGCCTTTTGTATCAAATTGTGCTTCGCCAGTGTCTGGGTCAATAATCTCTAACTTGCCATCAGTATATAAAGGGTCATTGGTTAATTTAGCCATCCCAGGCTGTGCGTAGTTTGGTGACCGATCATGATAGGTGCCATGCCCTTCATCGACATCGCCAGTTGTAGTTCCAGTGATTACTGCTGCGTCCCCAACGGCATCAATATGAAGAGTGTTAGTAGCCTCTTGTGAGTCAACATGCCCATCGTTAACAGTATATTTAAACTGAACATCGCCATTAAAATCTTGCGCAGGAACGAACTGAAGTTTACTGATGTCAGCTGTAGAGATGTGTTGCCCCGCTGTAACATCGTTTCCATCAAGTACAAACTTACCTTGTGTTGCTGATGGTAGATCTGTGATTGCGATGGAATGTAACGTATCGCCTGTGTCGATATCACTGAATCCAAACTGACTGGCTTGCATTTGGTAATGTGTGTCTTCAGTGCCGTTACTCAGCGCAACTTGGGTAACGGTTGGCGTATCATTGGTGCCTACAACGTCTATGTGCAACTCGTATGCCGTTCCATCATAACTATGAACACGGTAGATAACGGTTTCAGTTTGCCCTTGAGCAAGGTGTTGCAAATTGGCATTATTAACGCTGTACCCCCAATTGCCCATGCTATCAATACGTAACATGCCACCAAACGGATCGTGAACTGCTGATTCACCAAACTGACTGTATTGGAATTTATTCTCCCCGCTATCTGGATCCACAACTTGTAGTCTTCCATTCGCGAGCTCAGTTGTAACCCCTGCATTGTGGCCGCTGTGTGAACCATCTTCAGTGACGTGGTCAGTTGTCACTTCTGAAATGATGGCGCCGTCTGGGGTAGCGGTGAGTGTGGTAGACGCCCCTGTATGAGTCGTTCCACCATGAGCATCTGTCACGTCATAAGTGAAGTGCACTTGGCCGTTGTAGTCTTTGGTTGGAGTAAAAGTGTATGTGCCGTCTTGATTATCTAGAATAGAACCATGATCAGCGTGAAGATTCGCAACGGTGAGTTTGCCTAGGTCGTTGCTATCCACGTCTATAGTGTTTGCTAAGAGTTCGGTGGCCGTGATGGTTTGCGCGAGGTCTTCTTTACCGCTGTTGAGCTGCACTTCTGAAGAGCAGTATGGACGGTCGTTGTCGCCATGAATGGTGATAACAATATCATGAGTAGTACCGTCTTTACTTTGTATCGTTATCGTATCAGTGAGTGTCTCATTTGCACCAAGTTGATCAATCGTCGATCCTACCTTTGTTGTTAATCCACCATTTACATCAGCAGTGCCGGTTGCAACACCATAAAACCATTTACCATCTGTATTAAGAATCAAATGGCCATATTTTCCATGATAGGTATAACCAATACCCTTAGAATCAAAACTATTCTCGCCGGTATCTGGATCGATGATTGTTAGTTGCCCCTCAACATGAATCATACTATTAGTTAAATGTGCCATACCGGGCTGGGCAAAGTCTGGCGACATATCAGGGTTTCTGTTTTCATAAACATCGCCAGTATCCACACCTGATATAGCGGCTTTATCTCCAACCGCATCAATATGCAGGGTATTGGTAGCTTCTAACGAATCTTCATGTCCATCATTTACTGTAAATTTAAACTGAACATCGCCATTAA
>NZ_AJZM02000133.1 GCF_000272405.2 Vibrio tasmaniensis 1F-187 | reverse complement strand
GCTGTTGCCAATACCACCACAACACAAGCAATTGAGAGTTGTTGGATGAGCGCTAAGATCAAGCCAAAATTCGATTCAATCTGTTCGTATTTGATGTTTTCAACTTCACGTTCCTCGACCATTTGTGTCATCAGGCTTTCAACGCGGTATTCCATGTTTCGTGCTTTGATATCCAGCGGGCTAGAAATGATTTCAATGATCTTGGACGTCGTTAATCCCTCTATATCGGACTTGTTTTGTAAGCTTCCAATCTTTTGCTTAGAAAGGCTCCAAGCGAAAATAGCTAAAATGAGCGAGGCAATCAGAAGCGTCACGCCAGCCCATATGTTGATAAGGCCGATGATGAGGATGGTTATGACGCTGACGGCAAGGTTGATCAGCGCTCGAACCGATTCCCCACCAAAGAAGGTTTTCAGCTCAGGAATGGTTGAGATTCGTTCGAGGTATTCGCCCGGTTCTAAGCGGCGAAATTTAGAGATTTCAGCCAAACAGATTGATTGGAACACCTTGTTGGTTAAGTTGGTCTCAAACTGCCTCATGATGACAGAGGAAATCTTTTCTTCCTGATTTTTCAGGTGGTAGTCGAGGAAGATAGAAATCAAGATAATCGCGAATAATAAGAACAACGTATCTTGTGCTTGGTTGGGTAATACTCGGTCGAAAATGATGAGTATAGAGAAGGGCAGTACCAAGCCAAATAGAGTGGAAATTATCGTAGAGAAAGTCAGATAACACTTATCTGCCATATTGATCTTTTGAGAAAACTGCTCAGTTTGCATTACGACCTCCTGTTTTCAACGACTCAGTTGAGAGAAGGTGTTTCGGCACTAATTCTTGATTGTTTCGTCCTTCGATATCACTCATCAATTGCATGATGCTTTCTATCGATTGAATCGAGAGCACGCCCTTAACTTGCTCAAGCTTGATGGTTTCGATGATGTAGTCGTATCGTGCGCTTTCATAATCTCTTAAGGCGCTGAAGAGCTTACTTTCTGCGGCAAGCAAATCGGTGATCGTACGGGTGCCTAACTGGTATGCCCTTTGAATGCCTTTGTAAGAGGCATAGTTGGCGCGAATGATGTTCTCGTAACTGCTTATAGATTGCGAAAAATCGTTGATGTTGAGCACAGAGGTGTTCACGCTGTTGCGCGTGGTGTAAAGCGAGTCTTGATAAAGCAGCTCGGTACGTTCAATCGCCGTCGAGGATTTTTGATATCCGTAGTAATCAGAGCCACCCGACAAGATAGGCAAGGCTAGGTTCAAGCCAACGCTAGTTGAGTTGCTTTCGCCTGTCGCTGTGATGTCGGTTTTATCGTAGTTATTGGCGTCATCGTGACGATAGCTGGCTGAAAGCGACACGGTAGGCAAGAAGTTCGTACCGCTCTCTTTTAAGCTTCTACGGCTTCTCTCGACGTTTTTCTTTGCCACCAACAAGTCGTTATTCAGCTTTAACGCCTGATCCATGATCGTGCGTTGCTCGGTTTCGTTGATCTCTTTTAACGGCACGCTTTCGTATATATCTTGCGACGGAGTGATAGGGTATTGAATTTGAATAGAGAGCCCGTTGAGAATGACACGGCGATCTTTCTGCAAGGTTCTTAATCGATTCGACACGCCTTCTTTTTGAGCGATAACTTCGTACAGCTCGCTGGCGGCTGTGTTTCCCAATTCTACGTTGCGTCGCATCTGATGTTCACGAGTCTCAGACGACTTAAGTTCGACCTTGGTCGCTTTTATTTGCGCATTGTTTTTCAAATACTCGAAGTATTGAGAGCCGATTTCAGAAATGGTGCTCTGGATTTTGTTCTCGTGTTTAATCTCTTCGATATTAAAGTCGAGTTTTGCCGTGCCATATTTAAAAATATCACCCAGATTGAATATCGATTGGGAAAGGGAAAGGCTGTAGCTGTTTGAGTTATAGCTAGAGGTTTCGTCGGGCACGCTCGATAACAAGGTTTCATTCTCATTCCATGTAGTATCAGCTGCACCATTGAGTGAAGGAAGAAACTTAGAGCGGCTGATCCCAATGTTGTATTCGTTCTCTTCCACACCTTTATCACTGGCGCGAAGAGACAGGCTGTTTTGCAGGCCGAGTTCTACCGCCTCAAGCAGGGTCGTCGCCGATGCTGAAGGTGTTGTGCTAAATGCAAGCGCAGCCATAATGCTGCTAGTTAAGTTTCTGTACCGCCACATACTTGTTGATCACCTTGATGATTTGGTCGCTTTTGTAAGGTTTGCTGATCACGTAATCCATTCCGGCTTCAATACAAGCCTGGTGTTCGTTACTGCTGGTCAATGCGGTTGCCCCTATGATGGTACAAGGGTTTTTCTCGTTCTCTTGTTCAAACTGGCGAATGCGTTTGGTCGCTTCAATGCCGCCCATACCCGGCATGATGCAGTCCATGAAGATGATGTCAGAACGTTTATTCATGAAGTGCTCAACTGCGTCAGCGCCATCGCCAACCGTGTCTGGTTCATACTCTTGTTTGGTGAGGATTCGTTTAAGTAAGATTTGCTGAACTCGGTCATCCTCTACGATAAGGAATGAACTGTTTTCCATCTGCTCTTCTGATGCTTCTGCTTCCATAATGGTGAGCAAGTTGGGAATAAACTCATAAGGAATCGCAGGGGAGTTGATGATCTTATCGACGAAGCTGTGACACTCTTGCGCATGCTGAGTATTGGTTACTGACAGCAACAACTTGGTATTTGGGTGATTCTTAAGTTGAGATTTCACCGTTTTACTCAGTGACGGTAACTTGTTGGGTTCAAAGGTATCGGTGAGCATAATCGCATCGTAATCACCAAAGGTCTTCGCCGCTGAAAATAACTCATTGGCGGTACGAATCTCGGTGATGTCCAGCCCCAAATTACTGAGCATTTTCTTCATCACATCGATGCGAACTTGAGTATTGGCGCACAGCAGTAAACGCTTACCGTCGAAGCGAGTCTTTTCTGTGTGGAAATTCTTCGCCTTGAGATCAAGCTCAATCTGAAAACGTTCCTGCGTACCCGATTGGAACCAGTGACTTTCGTAATACCCGTAATCTTTTAATACGCTTTTTGCTAAGTCGTCTGTGCTTGCGGTGTGGTCCTTGTGACTGCTCCAATGGAGTTTATTGAGCTTGGCTACAGAGACATCTAACGTTGAAAGGAAGTTTAGATTGATGGTAACTCGGGTATTTTCCATGTCTGAAGCCGCCCCAGATTCAATCGTCACAAATAGTTTCTTATTTGATTTGAGTTGAATGGCATTGGAAAGCTGCAGGAACAATATCCAGAACAAGCTGGTGGATTGGCCTTCTACGCGATTGGGTAAGTTGTCGGAAATAAAGCAGTCCAGTTGGCTTTCATTACGTTGTACTTTGGCACTGATATGAATCATTAATTCAGATAACACGCTCAATAACGAGAACTCTTTCGACTTGCTTTCCGTACCCTGTGAAATCAATCGATTATAGTTTTCTGCTAGCTCAGATAGGGTGCTACATGCAGACGTAATATCCTTCGCCATCAACACGCCGTTTTCATCGGTTTCTTGAACGAGGTACTGGACACCACCGTTAATGGTGTTGGTGATCCCACGAATCTCATAGCCGATGAGTGCATACAACTGTTTGTAGAGATCGTTATTGCGCTTTTGGTCTTCCAATTTACTGAAGATCAGTTTGAGATGAGAGTAGATCTGACGCTGTTTGGGATTGATGCTCACTTCATTAAGAAGCTCTTCAAGCCTTTGTAAATCTAACTGTTTTAGTTCTTGATACAGTGCATCGAACTCATAGTCGATTTCGCGTTCGTTAGAGCTGGATTTCTTCAGTTTCAACATGGCGACAGCGTTAGATAGAACCGTTATCACGGCCAGTATTACGACCACCATAAACAACCAAACGAAGAACTCGTTTTTCTCAGACATCAAATCGCTCGCATGGTTGTTAAACATGGTGCGATAGTTGTCATCCATCTGCAGATAGTTGTTGGTCAGTGAGAGATATAAATCGAGTACATCGGCACGTGCTTTAGCGCTATCGGTGAAACGGTTAATCGCTAATTCAAGTTGAGTGTATTCAATAGCGCCAACCAAGCTGAACTCAGTTTTGTTCAAAGAGGCTAAAGATCGAAATTCATCTATTTCACGCTTCAAGTTAACTAGATTGAATTCGTTAGTACCACAAGTGTCGTTACTTAAGCACTGCTGCAGAGTTTGAATATCTTGTTCGATGGTCTGATTAAGCCTCTGAGCTTGTATGAGCAGTGGGGCACTTTGCACTTGCGCGACTGAATCTACTTTCGACCAAGAAAAGTATAAATAGAAAGCGAGCGCAGCCAGTACAATGCTAAACAATATGCTCAGTCGTAGGGCGGGTACAGAAATATTGTATGAAGGTTTTCCGCTCATTGATTACCTCTCATCGAAAGCATCTTCGATGGCTGACATCACCGGCTTCGCTGCGTATTCGATCACGCGACGCGAGCCTGTTTTTACATCGGCGGTAAATTCCATATAAGGTGATAATTTGTATTGAGTGCCTCCTCGTTCAAGAAAGTTTCGGTCAATTTCAATCTCTGCTAAATAGAATTCGGCGTCTTCTTCTTCATAAGACGAGCGGCTGATTGAGGCGATGGTTCCCTCAACAAACCCGTATTTTGCAAAGTTATAGGTATCCATTTTTACTTTCACTGCCTGACCAATTTCGACAAATCCCATGTCTTTACGTGGGATCTTCGCTTCACCGTGTAACGAATTATTTATTGGGGCAATATCGGCGATACTCTCGCCTGGCGGAATCACAGCTGAACGGAAATTGAAGTGCAGTTTGTCGACCACGCCATCGACTGGTGAGTAGACAACCAGTCGATCAACCTTGTCGGAATGTTGTGGTTGTAAGATACGTTTTAGCTTGAGATCTTTATTCGCTTGAATGATTTGCGCTTGATACTCAGAGTTTCGGTTCTCAACCAAGTCACGGTGTTGTTTTTCCAGTTTGTCGAGCTGAAAACGTTCGTTCATGACCGACTCATCGAGATTTTCAATCTCACGTACCATATTGGATTCTTGTACTTTCATGTTGAGAACGTCGACATAAGACGCCATCTCTTCTTTATAAAGCGTATTTTTGATGTTGAGTTGTTTGCGAATGAGCGATAGTTGGTTCTCTGAACTTTTACGACGCTTAAGCATTGACCTAATCAGGGAGTTTTTGTGTTTAATATCGTGGGTAATGAGCTCTTCATTTGAACGGTTTTTAGAGAACTCTTGTCGCCATGTATTCATGTTGACCTGAACTTGTTCTGGAAATTTTTCGATATAAGAAGCGAAGTTGGGTTCTACCATGTCGCGTAAGCTTTCATAACGAATCTTATCGAGCTCTATCTGAATAATCTCAGTATTCACGGTATCGAGTTGTGTGTTGCGGTCTAGTGAGCGAATTCGTGCGATCGGCTGACCTTCATAAACGACTTCTCCTTTTCGGACTAACATCTCTTCCAATATGCCGCCTTCTAGGTGTTGAACCTTCTCAACGTCAGATTCCAACAACAGTTCACCACGTACAGAAACGACGATGTCGATACGCGCTTGTGATGCCACGGCAATAGCGACTAAAGCGAGTAGGAATATGATGAGCAACGTTTTGTGAACACTGGTCATGGCACTTGCAAGCACAATGGTGTCATCAGCTGTGACCTTAGAAGCCTCATTATTAGAAACGAGCGCTTTTCTTAAGTGATGTTCTATTTGGTTATTGCTCATGACTACCTCGATGACTTGTCATCTATTACTTCCTTAATGTCCAACAAGTGATTGATTTGTCGATTGACGTTGTGCAATTCAGTTTTTACATCCTCTAAAAGATCTTCTGGTGCAGGGAATTCGTGCTTACTCAAATGTTCCAATTTGGCCATTTTGGGTGGCAAGTCTTGATCGCACAGTAAAGTTAAGATGGTCTTTAATCTCTTTGAGTAGTTGTTGAGCTCATCAAAACGGTCACTTTTATGGAGCGTCTCTATGTTGTTCGCTGCGTCTGAAAAGTCCTTATAAAAATCGCCTAATAGCAATTGAAGCCCTTTGTGGTTGTTGTCGATTGAACGCAGCAAACTCGTCATGTCTATCATCATTCCACCGCCGTAATTGCTTTAATCACAATAACTAAGGATGTTTAAAGGTAGTTTTCAAATTTTTTTTGATTCTTTATGCATAAAAAGAAAAATATGAAAAATGTTGTATAAAAACTTGGTTTTTCAAAATGGTGTCCTTTAATGCCTCTAAATACGATCAGTTAGCTAGTAGCAACGGAGGCTGTAATGGCAGGCGAAAATAACCAAAACAACCAAAATGAAGATCTCAATGACGCGGTAGAACAAACGGACACGAACGACGCGGGTACGCCCTCCCAACAGCAGAATCAACAAAATCAACAAAATACGATTGCGTCGACAATAGCGACGGGTGCTGAAAACACGGATGCGGCTGACGAGGTTAACCAGGCTTTAGAAGACAATCCGAGTGGCGCAGGTAATGCTGAAGATGCGTCGGCTTCTGGTGCGGCTGTTCAAGACGAGACGCCAGAAAGCGATGGAGATTCAGACGCAGCACAATCCAATGTAGTCGGTGGTGCGGCTTCGGAAGCTGGCTCGGACAATGCTGCTGGCAGTGGTGGCGGAGCAGGTGCTGGCGCTCAAGCAGTAGGTGGCGATAACGCAGAGTCTGCGACAGGTGGAGCAGACGCTGAAGGTAATGAAGAACAAGGCCAAGCTGCACGTACCTCTGCAGCGTCGAGTTCTACATCTTCTGAATCGGGTGAGCAACAAGTCGGTGACGACCTCGATTCACAGACAGTCGAAGAGACATTTGCCGTTGATGTTCAAGCTTCAGATGAAGAGACCATCAGTGAAGTAGAGGATGACTTTGATTCTGAAACAGTAAGCGAAACGTTCAAAATCCAAGTAGAAAGTGAAAATGATGCGCCAGAAGCTGAACAAGATCTGGCTTACATCATGGATGAAGATGGCTCCATAACATTCACTCAAGAACAATTACTCGAATACGCAAGTGATGTAGATGGGGACGAGCTTGTTGCTTCCAACGTTCAAGTTGGTGCAGATGCAACCGTTCAAGATAATGGTGATGGTACTTTCACCGTTGTTCCTTCAGCTGACTTTAATGGTGAACTTGGCCTTACTTTCGACATCAGTGATGGCCAAGAAACGATTAGTAGCGCAATTGATTTAACGGTACGTCCTATTAATGACGCGCCGGTTCCTGAAGATAAAACGTTTGAAATTGAGGAAGACGGAACTCTTGTCTTCACCGACGCTGATCTTCTTTCTGGTGCGACGGACATTGAAGGTGACAACCTTACTGTTGAAGGTGTGAC
>NZ_AJZM02000132.1 GCF_000272405.2 Vibrio tasmaniensis 1F-187 | reverse complement strand
TCCAGTCTTACTGGAGCAGATCACAGTGACTAAAAGGTAACTGAATACTATAATTTTTAGTCCTAGACTAACCCTCTCTTGAAATTTTCTATCATCACTTACGACCTTACCAAAGATAAATGCTAACGGAATGAATAACGCTTCATGGAGTACTTCATAACCAACATTTAGCCAAGCTACTTGCGCCGCGATACTATATGCCCAAGGGCTTGCGATGCTTCCTAAAAAATAAATTCTAGTTGTCGCATAAATTAAGGGAATAAAACTCGTAAGCATCAACACCAACCAGAGTTGATAATTAATTTTCTTGTTCACACCCACACCCTAGAAGATCTTTTCAGCTTTCTGACAAAAACATAACTGCGCGTCAAGCATTGAGCAACACAGTCTCGAAGCTTTAACAAGCCGTTTCAAACAATAAACGCAACGCATCGCTAAAATGCCATACGTTGCGAATCAATCTTGATTTTTTATACGAATTTAACAGTTGACGTACTTGATTGGATTCGAGTTACCTTTCGAGAAGTAACCCGACACTGATTGACCAAGGTACTTGTCTCGCACTTCATCACTAGCAACTTCGCCAACAAATTCCCAACGGCCATGTTTTTTACTCTCTTTCAATGAACGAGTTTGGTAAGGAGTACTTCCAGCAGGAAGCCAATTATGCACCTTATATACTTCTTTAATCTCGCCTTTATACACACTGACGGCAATTTCTAATTTTTCTCGTCGCGGCCCAATAACCCATATACCACGAGTAGCTTCATACAACGCTTCTGATGTCATTGATTCTTCAAACAAACGGTTAATTCGAATTAAAACTGCATTTTCTGTGATTTCTAACATGTTTCCCTCGATCTTCTGCATTCGTATAACGCCTGCATAACACATTTACTACCATGCAGATTAAGCTCAAAGAAACCTGCAATGCCGAACGTAGCAAATCGTGTTGATGCATTTGTTATGTTCGTTGTTCTTCGAAAGTACGATATTTTTGTTCTTGTAATGTCGATAAATAAAGTGCTTTTTGATAAATAGCATTTATTGCATTATGCATTCGGTCGTGTACGGAATCACTATCTGGACCAAATTCGGGCTTTGTTGCGTAATTAA
>NZ_AJZM02000131.1 GCF_000272405.2 Vibrio tasmaniensis 1F-187 | reverse complement strand
ACTGAATTACGCAACAAAGCCTCTGCATTAATCGCTTTAAAGAAATAACTCCGCCCTTCCTCTTTGCGACGCTGCTTTGTATACAAAACACCTAATTGCTCTAGGACTTCGGTATGTGCAGGGTTAAAATCTAATGCTGCTAAATAAGCTTTCTCGGATAGTGCATAGTTACCACGAGATGAATGAATTTGGCCTATCGTAAAAAGCGTTTTATCGTGAAACTCTTTCTCAGGAAAGGATAGAGAGCGAATATATTCATAAAGGGCCAAATCGATATTGTTATCCCTCAATGCTACATCACCACGCATAATGGCTTCTTTCTCACTCAGTGGAGGGTCATCACTGCTTAAGGTATCGATTGGTTTACCTGAATACAACTCTGCATCAAATTGGTTTGTCGGCTCATCCGAGGATGCACAACCAAGAATAACGAACACTAATAAAGCTAGAAAATATCTACTCACTCGTATCATAAACTTACTCCTGGTGCACCAAGTGCATCAATAACAATAATGATCCCAGGCCCTAACGCGACAATAAAAAAGCAAGGCCAAATAAACAACAACATAGGGAACAACATTTTAGTCGGTATCTTGGCCGCGATTTCTTCAGCAGCTTGCTGACGCTTATCTCGAAAATCTACCGTATAATCACGAAGAGTCTGCGCTAAGCTTCCCCCCATTCTAGACGCATGAGAAAGCAAAGAAACCAACCCCTCTAATTCGACTAGCCCCGTCCGGTCAATGAACTGCCTCAGCGCATCTGGCATGGTGACACCTGCTTGTATCTTGGCAAAAACAGTCTCCAATTCATCGGCTAACTCTGGCTGAGAAACATAAAGCTCAGAAGCAACTCGTCCAAGTGCTGCATTAAAGCCTAGACCAGATTCCGTACAAACTACAAGAAGATCAAGAGCATCTGGTACACCATTTCTAATTTTCTTCTGTCGCTCTTTTTGCAACTTGCTCAAGATAATATTGGGAGTGAAAGTCCCAAGAAAGACGCAGGTCATGATCAATAAATTATTGTAGCTACCACCGAATGAGATGTAATAAACCATAAAGCCCGCGATGATACCGACCAAACTCGATAACACTTTCAATGCATAAAAAACCGATAACGCATTTTTTTCATGAAAGCCTGCATGCATCAACTTTTGTGAGTAGGTTTCATTATCCTTTTTATTACCTTTACTAATAAAAGGACTCAGCGACTCCAACGTATTAGAGAAGTCATAAGGCTTTCTATTATTGGGTGAACCCGTTTCTGATATCTGTTTGAGCTTTTTATCTAAAGGGGATCGGGTTCCCAAAATAAACAACCCTAGAGTCAATGTTAACAAAATGGTGGTAAGCAAAATCATTACGTAGATAACCATCTGAGAGCTGACTCCAAAGTCCGCTAACATTTGCTTCCAAACTTCAATGTTTAATAATTCCATAGGTTAAATCTCTATGCTGATGATTCGCTTAATCCATAGGGCTCCAATCGCTAAAAGTACGATACCAACACTGACCATTGAAACGCCGCGAGGGTCATTATAAAGCGGCTCAATATAATCTGGATTCGCCACTTTTAAAGCAAAAAACAAACCAAATGGGGATAAGGTTAATATCCATGCTGATAGCCGACTTTCAGCAGAAAGCGTTTTTATTTTCCTTTCTAGCTTAAAGCGAGATCTTAGAACTTCGGATACTTTTTGAAGATTTTCGGAGAGGTTACCCCCCGTTTCTTTCTGCAACATTACGGCACTAGAAAAAGCTAACATTGATACGGTGGGGACACGCTCTGCCATTTGTAAGATAGCCAAACGTAAATCGTAACCATAGTTAAGTAGGTTATAGGTATTTTTAAACTCGGCACCGATAGGGTCAGGGAGTTCTTCACCAACCTCATTGAATGATTGAATTAGCGGCTGCCCAGCTTGTAATGCTCGTCGAATAATATCCAACGCTTCAGGGAGCTGCTCTTCAAATCGAGCCATTCGATAACTCACTCGATTTTGCACATACAGGTAAGCAACAACCCAGACAGCAATGAATGCAGTTAGGCTAATGAACCACTCTTGTTGAGTCATTATTGATATCAGAGTGAGCGACACACCGCATAGAGCAACAATAAGTAAAAAGCGACTTAGCGAAACTCTAATACCGGCTAACTCCAACATCCGTTTTAAGCCAGCAAAATAAGGGATAACGATGAGCTTGCGATCTAATGGGGATAAGTCTTTATTATAATGCTCTTTGAGTAGCGACAAGCTCTCTTCATCGATATTACGTTGGGTCTCTTTCAAACGTCGAGAAAGCTCTTTATGCTTAGCTTTTTTCCCAGCAGCAGGCAATAACAAAGCTTGGGAGATAAAAAGCACCGCGATGAATAATAGGCCGAGTGAAACACTTACATTATCCATAATCTCTCCTTAACCATGAGTCTCAGTGAAGAGCTCGAAAGGCAGATCGAGTCCACGTTTAACTAACTGGTCATGATATTGAGGTACGACCCCCGTCGCAGTGAAATAGCCGATAATATTGCCATCTTCATCAATACCTTTACGTTGAAAACGGAAAATTTCCGACATGGTAATCACCTCCCCCTCCATGCCGTTGATCTCTTGAATGCTCACCATACGGCGCTTACCATCTTCTTGTCGCTCCATTTGAACAACAAGGTGGATAGCCGAAGCAATTTGGGCTCTTAAGTTTTTGGTTGAAATGTTCCAACCAGCCATAGAGAACATGTTTTCAACACGGCTTAAGGCATCTCGGGGGGTATTGGCGTGAATAGTTGCAAGAGACCCATCGTGACCAGTATTCATTGCCGCCAACATATCAACGGCTTCGCTACCACGCACCTCACCAACCACAATTCGGTCTGGTCGCATACGTAAGGTGTTTTTTACCAACTCTCTCTGACTAATCTCCCCTTTCCCTTCTAAGTTAGCAGGGCGGGTTTCTAGGCGAATAACATGGGGTTGTTGAAGTTGTAACTCTGCAGAGTCTTCTATAGTAATGATTCGTTGGTCTCGAGGGATGAAACCAGAAAAGATATTCAGTGTGGTTGTTTTCCCTGACCCCGTCCCTCCTGAAATCAAGATATTAAGTTCTCCTTTCACGGCAGCTTCGACAAACTTAGCCATTTGAGGCGAGACGGAGTCGTAGCTAATCAAGTTATCCATCGTCAAACGATCAACGGCAAAACGACGGATTGAAACGGAAGGACCATCAAGAGCCAAAGGAGGGATAATGGCGTTAACACGTGACCCATCAACTAAGCGCGCATCTACCATAGGTGATGCTTCATCTATTCGACGCCCTACCTGACTGACTATGCGGTCGATAATGTTTCTCAGATGACGGTCATCCAGAAAAGTGTATGGCGTTTTTTCGAGTTTACCCCTTCGCTCAACGTAAACACTTTTAGGGCCGTTGACTAATATATCGGAGACCGTTTGATCGGCTAATAGAGGCTCAAGCGGCCCAAGGCCAAAAACCTCATCTTCTATCTGCTTGATAACCCGCTTACGCCCTTCGGCACTGAGTGCATGGCTCCCATCGTCAGCCATCAATTGTACGATGGCTTCATGTAGATCTAGCTTAGCTCGCTCTTTTTCCAAGCTTGAAAGCAACCCTAAGTCTAACGTTTCAAGGAGCTGCTTATGGAAAAAGTGTTTAATTGATAGCTCTTGTTCGAGAACTTTCCGAGCCTCATCAATCGCCTTTTCTTTTTCTACATGAGCTTCTGCACTGCGAGAGTGGCTAGACACCTCAACGCTTGATAAACGTTCAACAGGATTGGCATCTTCTGAATCATGCGAAATCTGTTCTACTCTTTTTTCAAACTCTGGATTTACATTTTTTCGTTTAAAGAACATCACAATCCCTCGCGTTTACTTTTTATCAACCCATTATGAAAACAGCTTTTTCAGCCACCCTTTCTCTTCCTGCTCTGGTGGTGAAAGAATGTGTGACAAATCGATAATAGAGCGAGTAATAGAACTTTTCTTTCTCGACTGAACTAGCGGTTGCCCCAAGTTGGCACTCTCTAATGCAACTTTGAAATCATTAGGCATAAGGTGTATGTCATGCTTACCTACCGCCTGTTCAATATCTTTTAATTTAATTGAGTGTCGCTTTTCATAACGGTTCAGAATGACCTCAATAGAATCACTTTGTAAGCCGTACTCAAATTTCAGAGACTTAATGAGTCGACTGGTGTTTTTGACTGACACTAGGCTCTGTTGCAAAACAAGAAGCACCTTTGTTGCTGGTGATATTGCGGATGCAAACACATGGTCTAATCCTCTAGAGAGGTCAATGATCACATAAGGGTAAAAACGGCGTAATATAGGAAGCAATCGGCCTATTTTCTGTGCCTGTTCAAAGTCATCAGCATTGTTCTCATGCTTAAAGCTTAGAACATGTAAGCCAGATTCGTGCTTATTTACCAAAGTTCCCAACGATATTTCATCTAGGTCATTCGAACTATTGATCGCATCCGAAACACTATAAGTAGGAACAATATTTAAATAATCAGGAATCACACCAAATTGAAGGTCGATATCAAGTAACAAAACCTCACCGGGGTGCTGACTGGCCATCTCAATAGCGGTATTCAACGCCAAGGTGGTCGCCCCCATTCCCCCCTTGGTGTTTAAAAACAGAATAAACTCACCGTAGCTTGAGTTCTCAAGCTTTTCGGCCGCCGTTTTCTTGAGCAGCGGGAGCAAATCAGAAAGCGTCACGTTGTGAGATAAGAAATCAGAAGCCCCTAGACGCAGCGCGATTTTTAATGAGCCATTGTCACTTTCATCACCGAGTACAACTAAAGATAAATCTTGTTCTTCTAGCGATAGATCATAACCCTGTAGCTCAACCATTTTTTGAGCCCAGTTGCCATGTGCTTCAACAAAAATAAGTTCTGGAACATCGGCACTTTTTAAGTACTCCTCACTCATTGCTCCGAGAGAAAATGATGTCACATGCACATTTCGACATTTCTTCAGCTCTTGGCTCATGTGTGAGAGAAAACCCTCAGTACTGTAGATCAACCAGACTTTTAGGTTTGTTCTCAAACGCGTAATATCGTTCTCATTAGGCGTGATTTTGATCGCTTCCCCCATACCGCTACTCCTGTATAAAATAACTTATGGACACCGATTCCGAGTTTCGGAGTCCGCCCTTACCACACCTAAACTTTCTACAGGTAAGATGGTTTCAAATGAGGGAGCAGCCAAGTAACCACTCGTACCTAAAAAACTCAAATTATCAATTAATTGAATTCCGTACCCTGTCGCTCGTGCCCTTACAAATTTAATGCTACTAAAGACAGGATCCGTATCATAACCAGATGTAATTTCATTCCCACTCACATCTAAATATGCAACTTCCAAATTCGCCGCGGTAAAACCAACAAGAGGGAGATCAGCAACAACCATTCCCGCGATATTGTCCCTATCTGCAACGTAGCAAACCGTGGCTAACCTTGCTGCTTTTCTGGTCGCCTCACTCACCATTTGAAGCGAAAATATGTAAGCACCCAGCGCTAAAATAAGGAAAACCAAAAGAAAAACGAGCCAAGACACTATGGTAAATTCGATAATAGCGATGCCTTTAATGCGCCCTTTGTACCGTTTCATCACAACACCCTCATTATCGAAGAGACACTAATCGGAATAGAAAAGCTCGCCGAGGAAAACGGGATCGACACAAAGTGAGGAATATAATTGTAGGTCACACTCACACGCACATAGCTGTCTGTATTGGGTGGACTAACTGTCACGTCAGAAACAACTAAATTCGACAATAGCGCTGTTCCTGCGGTGTTTTGACCATAAACCACCACATTCTGTATTTCTGACGACGGAGCCAGCGTTCCACCTTTGGTTCCATAGACCTCACTAACCGCATAGCGGGCGCCATTTTGAACGGATTTAGATATCACATTGTAGTGAATCATCATATTGCCTAACTCAAGCACTAATATAAGGAAAAATAGCAATACAGGAGTCGCGATTACCATCTCGATAGCAGCAAAGCCACGATTAGATTTAATTAAAGGTTTCATAATCAAGACTCCCCACTATCAGGATCCTTATACAAAACAATCTTATAAGTTCCTTCCGTTGTTGATTCTGTACTGCCTGAACCACCAACAACACTACAGGAGTGAATAAATTCACCAAAGACGGCAGGCGTACCTGAGTTATTAGTTGGTGCTTTTTGCAACAAGAAAAAACAACCAATTTTATTCACAGTAAAGTCAGTGGCACCGCCACTTTTACCTGAGCAATCCATCATAGGTATCGGTAAAATACGACGCCAAGCAACACCATTAGCGGCACACCCTGAACCGTTATTTGCTATACATGCGTTGGTATCAGCTTCATATTGCGCATAGTTGTAAGTACCATCAAAATCGATATCTCCAGTACTAGCGTCAATCGTAATCTCATCGCTAGGCTCTGTAGTTACATAGTCAGAAGGGTAATCTGATGCTGATAAGCCACCACCGTAATCACCAAAACGAGTATTCAAACCATCGCCTGTTGGGCCAACCGTGCCGCCAGGTTTGGTCGTGATATCTTCACCAATTTTAACAGGTTGGTCATAACTACCACCTAACCCCTCTTTTATAGCCTTACCACCAGACCCAAAGTCTAATAGATGATAATTACCGTTACCCATTTCAGATAAGCTACTGTCACCCACCTTCAATGCATGGACAGTCCCGACTTCATAACCAAACACGCTCGTTATTGCATCGCCTGTAACGTCATGATATCCATCTTCAGGATCGACGTCGTTATCCGAAGTTCCGTCACCAATACAAACACCAATTGGCACAACGTTATTAACAACCTCTTGCCCAGAGCTTGGCCCAGCGACGGCACTTGCTGAAACCTCTTTTACTAATCCAAACATTTGAATAAAGAATTCATCCATATCCAACGAATCAACTCGAACGCGCACATATACATCATCGTTTTCACCGAAGGTGGCTGTGCCAGTAAAATCCTGAGGATCGTTAGAGTAATCAATGTTTATGGAAGCGGTGGTAAAATCAATCTCATGATTCCCTGTTGACCCTGCCATTGCATTTAGCGCAGTGACTATTTCAGCATCCACCGCATCTTTGTCTTTACTATTGTCCAGTATGGTTGCCGCAGCTAACGCCGCTGAATCTACAGCATTTTGTAAGCGTGTTTTATTAACCAGCATATGGTTAACGTCTACAGCCAACGCTGACACCCCTAAGAAAACAAGCAAAGCAGCGGTAACTAATACGACAACTAAGCCTTGCTGTTTTCTGGGACTTTTTGATACTCGATACAACATATGAGTACCTCCAGATTTAGTTAAATTCTTCTAAGATCTGGCTACTACTTCCAGACAGTTCGTTTTCACCTCTGCCTACATATCTATCGTAACCAGTCTGCATCCGCTCCCCCGTACCATCCGGTACCACGAGTAAATTCTCTTGGGTCGCATTAGGGTTATACGTTTGTTCCGTTTTTACGAGTGCTACCGAATGCCCTAAACGAGCATCATTAGCACAGCCAACTAACACCATTACGAGAAAGACCATCATTATTCTAATCATATCTATCTCCTTATAAATCATGTCCAAATGAGCCTTCGCTACCACCATCTGTTGGTGATATTCCCTGTGAAGCTTGAGATTGCTCTGAATCCGATTCAGACGGTTCAGCGATATAAGCGCTTCGACCTAATAAGTAATATTCCAAATCATTCGGGTCAACAAAGGCGTCTGTTGGTAACGTTACTTTACTTCGGTCAATAGGACTCGCAAGTCGAGGGGTAACAAGAATGACAAGTTCTGTTTCACCAGATACATACTCTTGACTATTAAAGAGTTGCCCTAAGATGGGGACATCACCAATACCCGGCATTTTGTTACTCACATCCCTAACATTCTCGCTGAGCAATCCAGCAATACCAATAGTTTGTCCGTCGGCTAGCTCAAGCGTCGATGACGCGCTTCGACGAGTAATTGGTGGGATAAAGTAGGTCGCATTGGTTGTTCCTGGGTCAATCGTTAACGAGCTGCTATTGGCAATTTCACTCACATCAACAGCCAAGTTTAGATTGATCTTTTTATCACTCAGAACCGTTGGGATAAATTTTAATCCAACTCCATACTCTTTATATTCAATCGTAATGCCATCTTCATCTGGCACAGGGATAGGGAATTCACCACCCGCTAAAAACTCAGCTTTGGAGCCACTTAATGCCGTTAAGTTAGGCTCAGCTAATACTTTCGCCACACCATTCTGTTTTGCGACATCCAGAGCGAATGTAAACAGGGTATTACTATCAATAAACGAGCCTAAAATGCCGTAATCAGTAGAGGTTGGAATATCAAAGATTGGCGTAGCCCCTAGAACACCAGCAGGAACTGACGACGCCCCCCAAGAAATATTCGATCCGCTCGTTTGGAAGAAGTGAAAGTTTGCATCAAATTTTCTCACCAAGCTTCTTTGAACCTCGGCAACCGTCACTTCCAACATAACTTGTTGAGCACCGCCAATAGACATCAAGTTGATAACACCTGTCGCTGCAGCTTGCTCGCTACCACTTTCCTTCGATTCATCAGCTGTTTCACCCGAAGAGTAGGTTTCTGCTATTCGCATCGCTACATTCATTTGTTGCTGATTACTCACCTGCCCACTCAGCAGCAAGCGATTCTGAGCACTGTGCACCTCAATAGTTTCATCAGGAAGAAACTCATATAACTTCGCTTTTAAGCTATTAAGATCATGAGTGACTTCGATGTTGATCGATTCAATCAGCTGGCCACGGGAGTCCCACGCCATTAGGTTAGTAGCACCTAATTTTTTTCCGATTAAAAACAGCTCGCTCGATTTCAACATCACAATATCAAGTACATCAGGATCACCAAGCGACACTTTGCTCGCTTTCCCTGACAACACCACATGTGTTGATTTGTGATGAGGAACCGTTACCGTTTTACCCGTTTGTAGAGCAGCAAAGCTCAGTGTAGAGAAACAAACAAAGCTCAAAATACACGTTATTATTATTTTCATAACTCACCTCAATCCTTGACGCGAACACTAGGCTTTGTTGCGTAATTCAGT
>NZ_AJZM02000130.1 GCF_000272405.2 Vibrio tasmaniensis 1F-187 | reverse complement strand
AATATTACAGCGCTGTAATGAAGGAAGGGAGCGTGCACGCTCTGAAGGGAGGCATCTTGGCCGATTTCCTGACAAGATGCTTCACCAACGCATTCAAGAGCTTACAGAGCAAGGAATGAACAAGCATGCAATCAGTAAAAAGTTAGGGTGTAGTCGGACAACAGTGTATAAAGTATTAGGTTGAAGAGCTAGCGCCAACTGGAAGAGCTGAGAAAATATTAGTTCGTATTAATTTTATCCAAAGAGTTCTGAGTGGGAACCACAACGAACTAATATCAACTCTTGTGTATCCCAATCCACATCCCAGATGAGTAAAAAATCTGGCTGAATATGACACTCCATGTGCGGCTTCCAGTTGCCTTGTAATAAGTGTGGTTTATATTCATTTGGGACAGTACCAGTTTTCACCAGGTGGTTATCGATAAGATCTTTCAACATTGAGGTGTTGTAGCGTGTATTTTTAGACGCTCGTTTCAGGTCTTTTTTAAAAGAACTTTTTATTCTAATTTTTAGCACTTCTGCTACCTAAAATATCACTAAACAAATCATCAACAGAGTCATAAGTTTCATCAATAACTGATTCTTGCATCGCTTTTAAAGTATCTTGATTCGGTACTTTTAACTCAACAGGAAACTCATGACGAAGCTTCACCTGACTAAGAAAAATCCGAATTGCATCAGACATGCTCATTCCGAGTTCAGACAGGATTATCTCAGACTCATGCTTTAATTCACTAGATACTCTAGCTCTAACCATTTCAGTTTTCATTGCGTGACTCGCTTGTGCTACGTTTTAGTTAATAGTAACAAGAAGGCGGCCTAATAGCAAAATAATGGGCACCTGTTATGAATTTCAGTATGAGATACATAGTTTATTCATTGACTATGACTTCATGCCAAAGCCTCGCTACAAAACCGCCAATTGGCTATTGAGTTACAATTAGCCTGTGACTGGTTCGGCCAAGCGAGTTGACGCTCTATGATAGTGCATAAGCTGATTTCTTTTATGGCACAATAGTTACCATCAATTATCATGATACTAATGAGAATTCTATGAAGAAAGCTAATCAGTTAAAAAAAGAGCATCATTATCCCTATCTGGCAGGGTAGTTG
>NZ_AJZM02000129.1:10789-23366 GCF_000272405.2 Vibrio tasmaniensis 1F-187 | reverse complement strand
TCATTTACTTACTGTGATTGGTATTACAGTTATAGTTCCCACTATATTCCTTTATCATCCCTCACTTTAGGTCTTCTATGCGCATACGTAGCTCCTTTACTCAGTCGATAGTGCTCTTCTTAACCCTGTTGGTTGCCAGCCAAATCTTTTCTTATTACGCGGTGTTCAATTATGCATTGATGCCGAGTTTGCAGCAGTTTAATAAGATTTTGGCTCACGAACTAAACCTAGTATTGGACCAAGGCAGTGATATCGAGATTGATGCGCCACTGCGTCAGCGTGTACTTGAGCAGCTCGGGGTTACGGTTCATGCAAAGGACAGTGAAGCGTCGGGCGAGTACTACCATGCGGTCGCGATAGACCTGATGAGTGAGGAGATGACCAAAGAGTTGGGCTCTGAGACCGAAGTGCGATTGGTTTTGGGCAAAGAAAGTTACGTGTTGTGGATGGACATTGCTCAGTTGCCTAACTCTTTGATTCGTATTCCCCTGTCTGAGCTGCAAGAAGAAGACTTTGCGCCTCTATTTCGTAACAGTCTGATCATGGCGTTGTTGATTGTTGCTGGTGGGTGGCTGTTTATCCGCTTGCAAAATCGGCCGTTGATAGCCCTAGAGAAAGCCGCGCAAGGTGTTGGGCGAGGTGATATTCCACCGCCCTTACCAGTACAAGGTGCACAAGAGATTCGCTCGGTAACTCGAGCCTTTAATCAGATGTCGAAAGGCATTCAAGAACTCGAAGAAGATAGAGCCCTACTAATGGCGGGTATCAGCCATGATCTGCGTACACCACTCACGCGTATTCGCTTGGCGACTGAGATGATGTCGCCAGAAGATAGCTATCTAGCGGAAGGGATCATCAGTGATACTGAAGAGTGCAATGAGATCATCAGTCAGTTTATGGATTACCTAAAGCCTGTGGACCGAGACTCATTCCAGGCGGTATTTGTCGATGATATTGCGCGCGAGGTCTCTAGCTCTGAAGGAGGCTATGAGGTTCAGATTGAAACCGATATTCCAGAAACCATGAAACCTGCTTTGGGTAACCCGATCGCGATGAAGCGTGCGGTGAGTAATTTGGTGGTAAATGCGCTGCGCTACGGTAATGGTTGGGTCAAAGTATCGACTGGCATGACAGCAGATAACAAACTGGCTTGGGTAACGGTAGAAGATAATGGTCCGGGTATTCCACAAGACCAAATTGGTAAGTTGTTTGAACCGTTCACTCGTGGTGACACGGCTCGTGGTAGTGAAGGGACAGGTTTAGGTTTAGCGATCGTGAAACGTATTGTCAGCCAACACCAAGGTGCGGTGGTGGTGAATAACCGCAGTGAGGGTGGCTTGAAGGCGCAGATCAGTTTCCCTGTGAAACCTTAGTTATCATCGGGCTGTTTTATGGTGACGGGTTCGGGGAGCAGTTAAGAGATCCTCGACTCGGTCACTCTTCCCTCTCGGGGAATCTCTCTCTCGCTTGATGAAAGTAACGCACATTAAAAAGGCTTCCTTGAGGGAAGCCTTTTTACGTTTTGGATGACGTTAGTTTTGCTAATTAAGCCTTAGAGTAAACATCGCGTTCACCCAGCCAGCGGTTGATGATCGCCTTGGCATTGTCTGGGTAGCTATCGTGAATATGACGCGCGATACGCTGCACTTCAGGAATTAAACGTTGGTCACGAACTAAGTCGGCAATTTTGAAATCAGCCAAGCCTGTTTGTTTAGTGCCAAGTAGCTCACCGGGGCCACGGATCTCTAAGTCACGCTGAGCTATCACAAAGCCATCGTTACTTTCACGAAGTACCCCTAAGCGTTTCTGAGCGGTTTTAGATAGTGGGGAGTGGTACAACAGTACACAATGGCTTGCGACCGAACCACGGCCAACACGGCCACGCAGTTGGTGCAGTTGCGCTAGACCAAGACGCTCTGGGTTCTCGATGATCATTAAGCTCGAATTCGGTACATCCACACCGACTTCAATCACGGTTGTAGCAACTAACAGGTGCAGTTTGTTCTCTTTGAATTCCTGCATCACCGCTTGTTTCTCTGCGGGTTTCATTCGGCCATGAACCAAACCAATTTTTACGTCGGGCAGTTTGCGTTGCAGCTCTTCTGCCGTATCCGCTGCAGCTTGAGCTTCCAGTACTTCCGATTCATCAATCAACGTACACACCCAGTAAGCTTGTTTGCCTTCATTGAGACACGCATTTTTCACACGTTCAACAATGTCATCGCGCTTGGTATCAGGAATCGCGACGGTTTGAATTGGGGTTCGCCCCGGTGGTAACTCATCAATAATAGAAGTTTCAAGATCGGCATAGGCCGTCATTGCTAACGTTCGTGGGATTGGGGTCGCGGTCATCACCAGTTGGTGAGGGTAATAACCTTGCTTCGCGCCTTTTTCACGCAGCTCTAATCGCTGGTGGACACCAAATCGGTGCTGCTCATCGATGATCACTAAGCCAAGGTTTTTGAATTCGACATGCTCTTGAAATAGCGCATGAGTACCGACCACCATTTGTGCTTCGCCGCTGGCAATACGTGTTAGTTCAGTTTCACGAGCTTTGCCTTTGAGCTTACCTGCTAGCCATCCAACTTGAATACCCATTGCCTCAAACCAGTTGGTAAAGTTAATCGCGTGTTGTTCTGCGAGTAGTTCAGTTGGTGCCATAAGTGCTACTTGTTGACCGTGTTCCAATGCGCGAATCGCCGCCAGTGCAGCGACTAAGGTTTTACCAGAGCCCACATCACCTTGCACTAAACGCATCATAGGGTGCGGTTTTTCCAAGTCAGCTTCGATCTCTTTGGTCACTCGTGCTTGGGCATTGGTTGGTGAAAACGGCAGCTGAGCCAGTAGCTTATCTTTAAGAGTGTTTACTGGAGGAAAAGGCATTGCCTTGTCTTGCTGCCCTTTGCTACGAACAGACAACATAGACAGGTTTTGAGCCAGTAACTCTTCCATAATTAGGCGCAGTTGCGCAGGGTGCTTGCCTTCATCAAACAGCTCTAGGTCAATGCCCGGGGGCGGCCTGTGAATGGTATGCAGTGCTTGTGCGAGGGTAATTTGGTGGTCGTATAGACCAGACGGTAGCAGCTCATTGACGGCTGCTTTATCGATTAACTCTAGAGCTTGGTCTGTGAGGTTACGTAGCGTGACTTGCCTTAGCCCTTCAGTGGTTGGATACACCGGAGTAAGATTTGCTTCAACATCTGGTTGTTGCCTAGGAGCAAAGAATTTGTAGTCAGGGTGAACAATCTCAAGCCCCATATTGCCGCGCTTGATCTCACCATAAGCATGCACTTGTTTGCCTTCGGCAAAGTTATTCTTCATACCGGCGGTGAAGTTGAAAAAGCGTAGGGTGATGGTGCCGTTACCATCGCTGATCTTTACTGCAAGCATCTTACGTTTACCGAAAATGGTATCAACATGCATCACCTTGCCTTGCACAGCAGCCCACAGCCCGGCATGCAGCTTTACTATGGGATAGATACGAGTTCTATCTTCATAGCGCAAAGGCAGATGAAATAGCAGGTCTTGTACATTGTTAAGCCCAACCTTTTCCAGTTTCTCTGCGACTTTTGCGCCGACTCCAGATAAAGAGTTGAGAGGGATAGCAGATAAAAGCTGTGACATAACAAGGCTCATAAACGTAAGAGAGATAATCTATTCAAGCATTTTACTGGATTTTTGTACAGGCATGAATAGCATGAAACTAGGGGAACTCTAGAATCGCAGCCACAAAAAATCCCCTTAAGCGATAAAGCATTAAGGGGATTTCAATTCTTAGCAAAGTTGCCAATAAGTTCGAACGTTAGTTCTTGCGACGTCTTACTTTGAGCGCGTGTGGCATCACACGTAGCTTCTTCATAATACTCGCTAAATGAACACGATCTTTCGTGGTCAACAAGATAGTCACTGTGTACAAGCGTCCGTCACGTTCTTCGGTTGAGATACCGTGAATGTTCGAGCCTGTTTTCGAGATAACGTTAGTTAACTCAGCCAGTGCACCTTGATGGTTCTGCAATTCGACCTGGAGTTCAGCAGTGAACTCTTGGTTGTAATCGTCAGACCATTCAACCGCCATGTATTTATCCGGTTCTTTCTGGTAACCACGAACGTTTGGACACGTTTCTCGGTGTACCACAAGACCACGACCTGGAGATACATGAGCAATAATGTGATCATCTGGAATCGGGTGACAACAGTTAGCGAACGTCAGTAATAGGCCTTCAGCACCACGGATAGGTAATTTCTTCCTAGGTGTATCGCTGTTGTTTGCCACTTCAGTCAGTTCGTCAGCATCGCCCAATAAACGACGAGCAATAACGATACTCATCAGTTCACCAAGACCAATCGATGCTAGCAAGTCTTCAATGTTATCGAGACGTAGATCAGACAATACATGTTCGATATTCTCTTGACCGACATCGGCAATAGAGTGTTCACCAAGTGCATGGTTCAGTAGGCGACGGCCAAGGGTAATCGACTCTTCACGACGCATCGTTTTCAGGACCTGACGGATCTTCGTACGCGCACGTGAGGTCACTACGTAGTTGAGCCATGCTGCATTCGGACGTGCGCCCGGAGCACTGATGATCTCAATAGTTTGGCCATTCTTCAGCGATTTGCTGAGTGGGTAAGGGTTCATGTCTACACGAGCACCGACACACATGTTGCCGACGTCGGTATGTACCGCGTAAGCAAAATCGACTGCTGTTGCGCCTGCTGGAAGTTCGACAATGCGACCTTTCGGCGTGAATACGAAGATCTCATCTGGGAACAGATCAGATTTAACGTTTTCAATGAATTCGAATGAGTTACCTGCGCTTTGTTGCAGCTCAAGTAAGCTCTGCATCCAACGTTGTGCTTTAACCTGTGCGGTTGTCCCGTTGCTACTGCGTGAGCCATTGCCTTTGTAAGACCAGTGCGCCGCGACACCTTTATCTGCCATCTGCTCCATATCTTCAGTACGGATCTGGACCTCAACTGGCACCCCGTGAGGGCCGATCATTGACGTGTGCAGAGATTGGTAGCCGTTGGCTTTCGGTACCGCAATATAGTCTTTCATGCGGCCAGGACGAGGCTTGTACAGGCTGTGGGCCTGACCAAGTACGCGATAGCAAGTATCTGGTGTATCAACCACCACGCGGAAAGCGTAGATGTCCATAATGGTGTGGAAGCGCTGTTCTTTGGTTTTCATCTTGTTATAGATGGAGAACAGGTTCTTTTCACGACCAAGTACGCGAGCAGGTAAACCGACTTCTTCAAGGCGGCCTTCGATTTCGCTATGGATACGTTGGATCATCTCTTTACGGTTACCACGCGCAGCTTTCACTACGTTTTTCAGGACGCGATAACGGTTAGGATAAAGGGCTTCGAAGCCCAGCTCTTCTAGTTCTGTCTTGATGTTATGAATACCAAGACGATGAGCTAGCGGAGAATAAATCTCTAGGGTTTCACGAGCAATACGACGCTTCTTATCAGGACGAAGTGCCCCAAGCGTACGCATGTTGTGAGTACGGTCAGCTAATTTGATCAAGATAACGCGGATGTCTTGCACCATCGCGAGAACCATCTTACGGAAGTTCTCTGCTTGCGCTTCTTTGCGATCACGAAATTTAAGCTTATCCAGCTTAGATACACCATCAACCAGCTCAGCAACGGTATTGCCGAATTGAGCTTCTAGCTCCTCTTTTGTAACTTCAGTATCTTCAATTACATCGTGGAGTAAGGCTGCTTGCAGAGTTTCGATATCCAGACGCATTTCTGCCAGGATTCTTGAAACAGCTACAGGGTGGATAATGTATGGTTCACCCGTTGAACGGGTTTGCCCTTCATGGGCGTCTCTCGCTACCACATAAGATTGACGCAGAGCCTCAACTTGAGGCTCTGTTAGGTATTCTTGGGCAACGTCTTTGAGGCTATCGAATAGATACAAATTAAAGGCCCGGAAGGTTAATTAGTTCGAATGACGTTGATTCTATCAGCGAATATGAGCTATCGAGTGTGAGCGATGCTGCTTACTGCTGCAAGCTCAGCCGCTTCTTGCTCTTGTTGCTCTTGACGCTCACGAGCATCTAGTACGTCTTTAGTGATAAGACCTTCTTCGATTTCGCGAAGAGCGATAACCGTTGGCTTATCGTTTTCTTCAGGCACTAGTGAATCTTTGCCGCCAGTTTGCATTTGACGTGCGCGGCGAGCCGCAATAAGAACTAGGTCGAAACGGTTGCCAACTTTTTCAACAGCGTCTTGAACAGTTACGCGTGCCATGAGGACTCCAAATAGTAATTAACTAATAAATTTTTGATGACGAGAAAGTATACAAGTTTAACTAGAGACTTTCTAGTTCACCGTATACTTATCTCAATGGAAAATCCAGTTATACCAATCACAGTAAATAAGTGTTCAGAGATAGCGCCGAACAAAAGTTTGAGAACAAGGCAGAATTTTTCGATAAGTAGTGACCCTACAATCAAAAATTCTAACGACGTTATCAGGCTTTTTCACAAGCTAGAATGACCAGTTGTTTACTACGATTGGTATCAGAGATTATTCCGCTAGTAGTGCTGTAAGCATGCCGCTGTATTTCGCTGCTTGCTTATCTTCTTTTAAGCGCTCCGCACGAATGATAGCTCTGAAGTCCATTAGGGCTGCATCAAAGTCATCATTCACGATCACATAATCATATTCTGCATAGTGAGAAATTTCTGATTTTGCTTCGCTCATGCGTTTTGCAATAACTTCGTCGCTGTCTTGGCCGCGAACATTTAAACGACGCTCTAGCTCACCATTTGATGGTGGAAGAATGAAGACACTCTTCGCTTGAGGCATTTGTTCACGGATTTGACGAGCACCTTGCCAGTCGATATCTAGGAATACATCGATACCGCGGTCTAGGTTTTCTTCAATCCAAACGCGTGAAGTACCGTAGTAGTTGCCGAAAACTTCAGCGTACTCTAGGAATTCACCTTTATTAATAAGGTCTTCAAAATGATGCTTCTCTACGAAGTGGTAGTGAACACCATTTTCTTCACCAGGGCGCATACCGCGAGTGGTGTGTGAAACAGATACCTTCATTGCGTAGGTTGGATTGGTTTCTAGCATTGCTGAGATCAAGCTCGACTTACCTGCGCCACTAGGTGCAGATACGATGTAAAGAGTACCTTTGCCCATCTGTATATTTCCACTGTTGGTTGGATTGAGTGAGGGCGATAAACCGACACTATAAAAGATAGCACTGACTCTAATTTTTGTTCCGATGGTTGCATCTAAAAAGGGATAACAAGTAAAACTAATAGAGACAACTGGTGAAAATTAGGTCAGAAAAATGGAGGCGAAGAGTAGCATATTTAGATGATTGAGAACAACTGGCTTGATCGTTATTTATTCTCAAATGATCCTTTGTCTGATCTTCCTATAAATGTAATGACTGATCATGTTCAGTTTTTTATGTGATCTGAACAAAATTTGTTGAAGTTTTAATCTCAATCCTTACAATCCGCGCAAACGATTAAATGCTGTATATATCTAGGGTCTGTTGACCTTTCGCGATGGAGTTTTGTTCGAGGAAAAATCGTTTTAGGCGCGGCAAGGAGTTTGTAACCTAGCATTCTAAGTAAAGACTCCTTAACAAAGCATAAAACGATTTTAGCCGAACCCTTCGGGCAGCGTTTGTTGGTGATTTCTACTGCGTTATCGACTTCTTATGTAGGCTAGCTACACATCAAAGTCTCTGCCTTGTAGAAAACCCCAACAACTCGCTGCAAAAATCATCTCGAAGGGCCAACAGACCCTACTAGACTGGATGTTTCTACTACCGAGCCTACCTTGGTGACTACAGTTTTTAGTGTAGAGATCCCTCTATTCACACAGCATTTGAATCTCAAATTTCTTAATTTAATACATAGGTTTTGTTGTGAATACCGACTCCACCCTGAAAGCCCAGAAGACATCTGGCTCACTTGACACCATGTTCAAACTCTCAGAGAGAAAGACCACGATCAGCACTGAGCTATACGCAGGTTTTATTACCTTCTTAGCGATGAGTTATATCTTGGCGGTTAACCCAGCAATTTTGGGTGGCATTCCGGGAATGGACAAAGGTGCAGTCTTTACGGCGACCGCTCTTTCTGCTGCTATTGCAACGCTTATCATGGGCATTTGGGGTAACTATCCAGTCATGCTAGCACCTGGCATGAGCATGAATGGCTTCTTCAAAGGTTTATTGTTAAGTGGTTCAGTGGCGGTACTTTGGAATGAAGCATTATTTGGCATCTTCCTGTCGGGTATTCTTTATCTTGCCTTCTCACTGACTAATATCCGTAAGTCGATGATTGAATCGATTCCTGAAGATTTGAAGCTGGCGATTACTGTGTCTCTCGGCTTGTTCATTGCTTTCTTAGGCCTTAAGAATGCGGGTATCATCGTTTCTAACCCGTTCGTACTGGTTGGTTTAGGTGACATTTCCGATCCAAAAGTGATCATCGCTTATGTGAGCATCTTCATCGCATTGGGCTGTATGGTTCGTGATATTAAGTTGGCCACGTTTATCTCGTTTGTTTCAGCTATCGTACTGACCATTCTTGCTGATGTATTCATGGGCACATCAAACGCCCCAATCCCTGACCAATTCGTTTCAATGCCACCAAGTATGGCAGGCAGCTTTGGCGCTATCTTTGACTTCTCAGCTTTTACGCCTGAGAAAATGTTCGATTTGTTGTTCATCGTACTTATCTTCTTGATTGTCGATTTCTTCGATGGATTGAGCACGATTGTGGGTGTTGGCCGTGATGCCGGTATCATCGACAAAGACGGTAAAGTGCCGAATGCAAAATCGGCGCTAGTGGCTGATGCGGGCGGTACTGTGATTGGTTCAATTCTAGGTACCACATCGATTACTGCTTTCTCTGAATCGGGTATTGCTTCTTCTCAAGGCGCGAAGACGGGCTTAGCTGCGGTCATGGTAGCTGGTCTGTTCTTAATCTCACTGTTCCTATACCCAATCTTCTCTATTTTCTCAGCGGCAATGGTTGCACCTGCGATGGTTGTAGTTGGCATCTACATGGTGGGTCGCCTTGGTCAGATTAACTGGGAAAAGAAAGAGTCACGCATTGCAGCTTTCTTCACCATCATGTTCACTGTACTGAGCTTCTCTCCAGCAAACGGCATGGCGATGGGCTTCATTAGCTACGCATTCACAATGGTTGTTGCTGGTAAGCGTAAAGAAGTTCACCCATTGATCTACGGCCTGTGTGTAGTGTTCTTAACTTATCTGATTCTGTTGTAAGGTTAGTTAGCCACTAGAAAGTTGCTAAGTAAAAAAACAAGTCGATGGCTCTGCAGTGAATGTGGGGCCATTTTTGTATTCGTCGCTTCTCTAGATCGCATGCTAATGTAGAGACTGGATTAATTATTTTTTGAAGAGTGACTATGCCTTCTCACTTACCTAAATCTTTTAGTAAGCCGTTTTTAAAAGTATTTCACATTATGGAAGCGGTATTACTGGTGGCGATCACGCTCGCGACCTTGTTTGCGATGGTCGAAGAGTTCATGCATGTTTTTGCTGAACGTCGAGTGCAATTGACCGATATTCTACTGATGTTTATCTATTTAGAAGTGTTGGCGATGGTTCAGCAGTTTGTGATGAACGGTAAGATCCCGGTGCGATACCCAATTTATATCGCGATGATGGCGATTGCCCGTTACATCACTTTAGGCATGAAAGAGTTGGATGCAGTACTCATCGTTTGGTTGTCTGTTGCAGCGTTTATCTTAGCGGCAGCAACACTTTTGATTCGAGTCGGGCACCATTACTGGCCATATGTGGATCTTCGAACCAAGCAGCCGGATGAGTAATTCAATTAACTGAAATATGATGTTCTAAAAAATTCGCCCAGCACTGCTGGGCGAATTCATTTAGTAACATACTAACCTGATAAGCAGTGTTAGAAGTTATAGATCAGTGCGATTTCAACACGGGAAATGTCATCACTGCTACTGCCGACTACGTCACGTGTGTAGTCGCTATCTAATGCGTAGTACATATTTAACTCAGACTTTAAGTTGCCTGTGATGTAATTATGGAATTGCAGATAAAATTGGGTGTAAGCGTATTTTTCGTCAGACTCTGCACCAAATAATACATCTTGGTTGAGTGTGTAGATTGCATCATCTGTGTTGGCACGCCATGTCGACATAAAGCCTGCGATGATGGATTGTTTCGGCTGATACTCAATCACAGTGTAAGAACCGACCTGCATTGCGTTACCGTAAGCGCCATCATGTGCGAAACCCAGTGGGTCACCTGTCCACAAAGGGTTAAACGTGTTCACTTTGTCGCTGTCTTTATCTGAACCTGATGCGTAATGTAGGTTCAGACCTAAGCGATAGTTCCAGTCTGCTTTCCAGTTGTAGTTCAAATCGGCATAAGCCATGTAGGCTGAGATATCTTTACCTGCATGATCACCAAATTGGTAAACACCGTCGAGCATGTAACCAAACCCTTCACTCACAAAGTCATGGGCATGTAAGCCTAAAACTTGAATGTCGACGTCACCGTCTGGTGCATTAACAAAGCTTTCATTGGTGAGTTTATTACTCATTATGTAGGCTTGCATTGCCCCGAAGTCAGTTCTCCAATTAGCGAATAAGCCGGTCGATTTTTTGCCATTGGTTTTATCATCCCAGTTGCCACCGAAGCTGCCATCTTTGTAGAGAGGGAATACTTCTTCACCGTAGTATGCGTCAAAATTGATGCCTGCTACGCTGTATTTTGCGCTGGCTGCATTCCAACTTGATTGAACTGGCGTTGGTTCACGGTTCATCATTTGCCATTCATTTAAGTATATTTCTTGGCGACCAAGGCGGGTACTTAGGTATTGCTCACCGTCATCGAGTAATTTGAATTCGGTAAACAACTGGTGGAAGTCAGTACCGGCATCGTCAACTGGACCCGGACTATCGAGGTTAGTGTAGTTGGTTCGAATTTCACCAAATACACGCATCCAGTCTTGGTAAGTCACATCGGTGGAGAATTGCATGCGAGTACGCAGTTCATTTTTCTTGCGGTTTTCTCCGTCGTACATGTGATTCCAACGGTTATCGACTGCGGCTTTTACATTACCGCTAAATGAGACTTTCCAGTCACCACTGTCATCAGTATCCAAGCGTTTGAGTTTTTCTGAAAAGCTTTTTTGACTTTCGTCTAGACCATCGACATAGCTCCAGTCCTCATTGGCTCTATCTCCCCAGAAGACGATAGGGTTGCGCTCAGACCAGCTTGATGTTGTATTTTCGTTTGCGTGTAGGACGCCAGAAACACAAAGAGCAAGTAAAGTAACTGCATGTTTTGTCATTGCTTTCATTTTTATATTTCCCATATTTCAGGTGCACGAATCCCTTCCTGTGACTTGTAGTCACAGGAGGAATTGTCAGTTATTGGTTTCTATAGATTCGTAACAGTAGGGTTACGGAAGTTGCGCTTAGCTAAGAGTCGACACCAAGGGCTTCTTTGATACCAGAGGCAATCGTAATAACGTTGGCTCCATATATCACTTGAATGCCTTTATTCATTCTGACGACGCCAATTGCGTTGAGCTGTTGTTTCCAAACTTTATCGCTTGCCGTTAGTGATTCGTCATGCAGCGAAACACGCAGTCGAGTCGCACAGTTTGTTACGTTCTCGATGTTGTCTGCACCGCCAAGCGCTTCAATGATTTCAACAGGCAGTCCTTTTGAGGTCTGCTCCTTTTTCTTTTTAAAGTCTTCTTTTGAATACAGGGCGATATCACCATCTTCTTCTTCGCGACCTGGGGTTTTTGAATCAAACTTCAGGATGAAGAACTTGAATGTGTAGAAGTAAATCGCGAAGTATAGTGGGATAATCCACAATAGAGCCCAAGCATGAACCTTTTCAGGTTGTAGTAGGTTAGGCACCATAAATAGCAGCTGATTACCGTGAATTGAAACACCCATCATTTCGGTGATCACATAAGCAAGACCATTTAGCGGAACATGCACTGCAAAGAATAGGAATGGTTGGACGAATAGGAAGGTATATTCCAGTGGCTCGGTAATACCGATAACAGCAGCCGTAAATACCGCAGGCACCATGATAGCGGCTACCTTCTTTCGATTGGCTGTTTTTGCTGTTACGTACATTGCATAAGCAGCACCCGTTAGGCCACCAATTTGGATTGGAATACGACCGCTGGTAAAGTTATGTGTAATGTAGCTCGTTGCCTCTGGTGAACTCATTTGGCCATTCATGATGTTACGAACACCTTCGTAAACAACACCATCAATCTCCATTACGCCACCAACACGAGTGTATTCAATAGGGAAGGCGATAAGGTGATGTAAGCCAAATGGCAATAAGCCTTTGTCAAATACGCCAAATAGGAAAGAGCCAAAAATACCTGAGCTAGTAATCAAGGTAGTGATGGACTGCAGTGCCCCTGCGATCGGCGGCCAAGCGTAGTAAACAAACAGCGCGATAGGCATGATAGCGAAGTAAGCGAAAATCACTACGGCACGAGGGCCAGAGAAGAAGCTCAAGAGTGCAGGCATTTCGAATTTGTAGTAACGG